>CAZGQH010000309.1:0-2345 GCA_964527575.1 uncultured Lachnospiraceae bacterium | reverse complement strand
CCTCCCAGAGGCCGAAGCGACCGTCGGCCAGCCACCGGGAATCCTTGACCAGCGTGGAGAGCTGGCTCGACCAGGCGTCGGGATAGCTCTCGGGCAGGGTAGTGTCGTAGAGAGCATCGGCAAAGCGCGCGGCTTCGCCGAAGATTTCCTCAAAGCGTCCGGCCAGGGCGCGGTTGACTGCCAGAGCGTCCGGATAAAGACCTGCATAATAGTGGCCGAGAGGACGGCCGTCTTTTCCCTTATGATGGGGAAAGTGCCAGGAGAAGAGAAAGCGAATCTCGGTCTTCTCGCCGGGGGCGAGGGAGATCTTCTGACAGAGGGCGGCGGAGCCGAAGGGCTTTTTCGCCCGTTCGAAATCCTGCACCTGCCGGCCGCAGGCTCTCAGAAAGGCCAGCCTTTCCTCTCTTGAGGCGGGAAAAGCCGGCTTGATACCCCGGATGCGGGATAGGAGGCTTTCGGCAAAGGGATAGCGGGCAAGGATGGCCAGCTTTTCGGTCAGTTCCTCCTCGGAAAGGGTCCCTTCGGCATTTTCTTCGGGAAAGAAGTCCTCGGGCAGGGCGGTGAAGACCGCTTCTTCTCCCACGGTGACCGCCGTATGGGGCAGGCTGCCGGTGGCGAGGAAAGGAAAGAGGAAGGATTCCTGAGAGAGGCCGAATTCGGAATGGGAAACATATTCGTCGAGATAGCGGGCATAGTCGCCGCCGATGGCCGAGGGGGTGCCTTTTCCGGTCATCGACAGGGCGAGGCTTCCGGTGTCAGGAGCCTCATCGCCGGCGGCGGGTGTTATCGAAAGAAAGGTGTCTCCCTTTTCAAAATACAGTCGGTGGGTCTGGCCGCTTCGGTTACAGAAGGGGGTCTTCAGCTTGGCGGCCAAGCTGACCTCCAGCGGGCTGTCATCCCGATTTTCCAGGGTGAAGACCACCGAAAAGGCCGGCGAGGCGGAATCGTCCTCCCGGTGGGGAACGAAAGGCGCCGTCCAGAAAGAGGAGAGGGAGACGGGAAGATCCCGGTCGTGATAGAGAAGGCGGGCGGTGGGAAAGCGTCCCTCAAAATCGATGGCCTCCACCGGTTTTACCGCCGTGAACATGCGGTAGGTGAATTCCTCCGATTCGGCGTGAAAGCCAAGGCGGCGCAGAACGGTTTTTCCGTCCTTATCCTTCGTCCGGACAAAGAAAGCGAGCGAGCCGGTGCAGCCCTCTCCGTCGTCCACCTTGCTGTCGCCGCAGCGGTCGGTCCAGCGGGGCGTGTTGTAGATCTGCCATTCGTGGAGCTCCCCGTCGGGGAAGAGCTCTACCGAGCCGGTACCGATTCCTCCCAGTGCGATGCCGGAGCGGGCTTTGATCGTCTCATGAAATCCTGCCATAGCGTGTTCCTCCTCATGTTATCTGTCAGTATCATAGCACAGGAGGAATTTTTTTGCAAGGGGAGGAATCCGAAACCGGTCGGAATCGGCTGTTCTTTTATGATAATGTATGAAAAACACAATCGGCGCATATGCTCATAGCGGAAATTTTTCGAAAAGGGGGATACCGGGATGGAGATCCGACGCCTGGAGAAGACACTTATGTACGACGGAATCGCCTTTTTCCGTTATCGCTTGGAGTATCCCGCGGCAGAGGAGGGGGCATTCCCCGATTTTGCGAAGGCCATGACCGAGAGCTATCGGGATTATCTGGAGGGCGACTATTTCCTTGGACTCTGTCAGGCCTACGACGCCGATACGACCCGCCGCAAACGCTTTCGCCATCAGATTGTGCAGGTTACACAAAGAGCTTTAGTGAGAGAGGAGGGAGAACTCCTGTCTCTTTGCTTTTGTGTAGAGGAAGACAACAATTCCTGTCAATTTGGGTGGACCTTCGACCGGAAACGCGGTATCGTGATGACCCTTGGAGATTTCGGCCTGAAATCGAAAGGTATGAAGACGATGAAATGCTTCTATCGGAATGCGTCTCGCTATACCGTCTTCGACCGCATGGGAAAGGTAATAAAAAAATTCGAGATAAATCCGTAAATGCGAAAATTTTTCGTATTTGTTTACGCTTTGTGCTGTTTTTCGAAAAAAACAGAAGAATCGGCACGCAAAAGAAAAGCGGAACTTTGGTATGTTTGACTCTTGCTTTTGCCGATAGAGTGTGCTATAATAAGCGGTAAATAGGCGGAAGGAATTGGTCCTTTTGGCAATATGACGAAAGAGGGCCTTTTTTATCCCGGCAAGGGCAAGCGGCTCACCGGCCGCCTGCAGGACGAAGGCAGTTTATCGGACAAAGGTTGTCTGTCCAGTGAGTTCTCTGCCTGTCGGACGATTTTTCCGGAAAGGAAGGGATTCTATATGACCGGAGAATTTG
>CAZGQH010000308.1:0-2372 GCA_964527575.1 uncultured Lachnospiraceae bacterium | reverse complement strand
CGATCTCTCGCGCTCACACGGCGACGCACCTCCTGCACGCCGCGCTTCGCGCCCGAGCTCTCGTCCTTTAAGTCGGTAAGCGCCGCCGCCACCGTCTCGGGGGTCTGATCGGGCAGCCAGAGCCGCTTCAAGGCCTTGCCCGGACAGCCCGCCTTGATGATGCAGAGCCGGACGATAATCTCGCCTTCCCGGTCGGCGTCCCCGGCGTTGATGATCGTATCCACATCCGGCCGTCGGCAGAGGGAGCGGATGATCGAAAACTGCTTCGCCACCCCGCTCTCGCTCCCCCGGCTCTTGTCCTCCCGCAATACATAGCGAAAGCGGCTGGGAAAACAGGGGAGGTTGTCCAGCGTCCAGCCCTTTTTCCGCCCGGACGCATCGGCGGCACCGGAAGTTCCGGCAGCACCGGAAGTTCCGGCGGCGGAGGACGCTCCGGCGGCACCGCTGTCGGCAGCGGCGCTCACGGAAGTGACATTGCCGGCGCCAGAGGGAACGCTCCGCTCGCTCTCGTAGTCCTCCACATCGGCCAGAGAGAAGAGATGACCGAAAGCCCAGGTAATCAGGTAGTCCTTGCCCTCGAGATACCCGTCCCGGCGGGAGAACTCCCCGATGCCTGCGGCAATGTTGCGGGCAAGACTGGGCTTTTCGGCAATGATCAGCTTCACAAAAAGAGCACTCCTTTCGGAAAAAAGTGATTTTGGGGCAGAGCGCCGCCCCCTTCCTTTCGGGAAAAGGGCGGCGGACAAAGACTTAAAAAGTGGCCAGCGGCCGCTCGGGAGCAGAAGAAGTCTCGATTTTCAGCGCCTTCAGCACCGGACCTTTCCCGTTATAAAGTGGGCAGTCCTCGATCGAGACTCTGGCGGTGAGTCTCACCCAAAGCCCGGTCTCGTAGGGCTTGGCCGTGGGGGTCTCGGTGGCAAAGGCGCGGTAGGCAATGTCATCCTGACAGCAGACCATCATCTGCCGCCCCACGGCGATGGTGCCCCTCGGAAAGTCCTCCTCACTCACCACAAGGCCGCGCAAACGAATCGTCTTGCCGTCGTACTTCATCATATCCTCCGAGATGTCCCGGTAGAAATAGGCAAAATCGTCGTCCCCGATCTCGACCACCGGCGCGTTGATATCGAAAGGAAGAGGATCCTCGATCTCGTCCTGCTCCACATGTTTGTCCCGGTATTCGTAGAGAATGGCGCAGTTACGGGAGATGGCCCGCACCGTCTTGTGAAAGAGCATCTTGTCAAAATCGGGCTTTACCCGGTTGAAGATCACCGGGTCGGCGGAGGTCAGCTTGTCCACCATCAGCTGGCGCATGTTGCTGTTGTATGCAAGAAAGGTACTTCCGTCTATGAAAAGGACCTCCTGATAGACCGTCCAGTTCTCGGGCAGAGCGGCGTAGAGCTTGTCAAGCAGCCACATGCCGTTGTATTCGATAATGACCCGCTCGGCCCCGTGCTTCACCGCCAGCGAGGAGAGGTGAACCGGATTCAGCTCCTCCTCCCGATCGATCGTCTCAAGATAGATCTCTTTGGCGGGATAGACCGTGGGGTCAAGCTCCACCTCCCCCTCCTCGAAGAGCAGCACCAGCGTAGATTCCCCGCTGTTGAAGCCCGGGTCGGTCAGGGTGTCCTGAATAAAGGTGGTCTTTCCCGACTCCAGAAAGCCGGTAAAGAGATAGACAGGAATTTCTTTTTTTGTCGCTGCCATGACTGTTATATCCCCTTTTCTGTTGATAACTCGGATCGGACAGATCGTTTACAGCGCGAAGAGCGCCCGCAGCTTCGCTTCGTCGATCCCCGAGCCGATGACGCAGAGACGGCCGGTCACCGCCGCACATCCCCGGCGGATGTCAGGCTCTCCGGGAACATAGTCGAAGTGAATCCACTCACCGCCGTCTGCCGAGGCCACAATCCCCTTGGCGCGCAGGACAAGACCGTATTCGCTCTCTTTTTCGAGGGCTTCCAGCATACCGGTCAGCGCCTCCTCCGTAAAAGCATGGGTGGTCTCAAAGCCGCAGCTGGTGAAGACCTCGTCGGCGTGATGGCCGTGACCGTGCTCGTGATGATGCCCGCAGCCGCAGCTCTCTCCGTGCTCATGCTCATGCTCATGGTCGTGATCGTGACCGCATTCGTGATCGTGGTGATGTCCGCAGCCGCAGCCTTCTTCGTGCTCGTGACCACACTCGTGCTCATGGTCGTGGTCGTGACCGCATTCGTGCTCGTGATCGTGGTGGTGCCCGCAGCCGCAGCCCTCTTCGTGCTCATGTTCGTGCTCATGGTCGTGATCATGATGATGGCCGCAGACCGGGCATACCACCTCGTCGGTCAGCGCCTTCAGCTGGGCATCCAGGGTGGAGCGGCGCTCCATGGCAGCCA
>CAZGQH010000307.1:0-2388 GCA_964527575.1 uncultured Lachnospiraceae bacterium | reverse complement strand
TCACCGCCGAGATGGTGGAGCTCTGCGAGGCAGGCTATGAAAACATCGTCTGTGTGCAGCCCTTCGGCTGTCTGCCCAATCACATTGTGGGCAAGGGCATGGTGCGGAAGATCCGGGAGACCCATCCGGAGGCTAACATTGTGGCGGTGGACTACGATCCCGGCGCTACGAAGGTCAATCAGGAAAACCGGATCAAGCTGATGCTTTCGGTGGCGCGGGAAAAGTTGGCGAAACCGGAAAAAGAGGAAGTTTCTGACGAAACGACCGATGTTTTTTCGAAAATCTCTTGACAACCCGCACTCACTCTGTTATAATAAATTCAAGAATAATTCCTATTTTTACAGGAGATGCCGATGAAGTATCTGACAAGACAGGGCAATGTGATTCTTGCTGTCGTGAAAGATTCCTCTGGGCATATGACGGCTGACGAGGTCTATCGGGAGGCCAAAAAGACCCTGCCGCGCATCGCAGTGGGTACGGTATACCGCAATCTGAATGAGCTGGCCGAGGCCGGAAAGCTTCGCCGGATCCGGGTTGCCAATGCCCCTGATATTTTCGACCGCACTCTTACGCCGCATGAGCATATCCACTGTCCGATCTGTGGGAAGACCGAGGATCTATTGGTGGAGGGGTTGGATGAATGTATGAAGAGGGCGGTGAAAAGCGAGGAGTTTACCTATGAGCTGACCGTCAGCGCTCCCTGTTCCGTCTGCCGCAATGCCAAACTTGATGGATCGGCCGAAACAGCCGGTATGTCCGGTTTTGCCGATTCGTCGGCAGGCACAGGAGAATAAACGAAACAAGCGGCCGACCGGCCGATTGCAATATGAAATTACGATATAACAAACAAGGAGAATCATTATGGAACTCAAGGGAACCAAGACCGAGGCCAATCTCGCCGCTGCTTTTGCCGGCGAATCCCAGGCGCGCAACAAGTACACCTATTTTGCCAGCGTGGCAAAGAAGGAGGGCTATGAGCAGATCGCAGAGATCTTCCAGAAGACTGCCGACAACGAAAAGGAGCATGCCAAGATGTGGTTCAAGCACCTGTCGGGCATCGGTACCACGGCCGACAACCTGAAGGCTGCCGCCGAGGGCGAGAACTACGAGTGGACCGATATGTACGAGCAGTTCGCCAAGGAGGCAGAGGAAGAGGGCTTTGCGAAGATCGCTTACCAGTTCCGCGCTGTGGCTGCCATCGAGAAGGCTCACGAGGAGCGTTACCGCGCCCTGCTCAACAATGTTGAGATGAACGCTGTCTTTGAAAAGGCCGGTGAGTCCATGTGGGAGTGCCGCAACTGCGGTCATATCGTGGTGGGCAAGGCTGCTCCCCAGATCTGCCCTGTCTGCGCCCATCCGCAGAGCTATTTTGAGGTTCGCAAGGAAAATTATTGAGAGCGCGTTTTCGCGTGAAAAAGCCGTCTCCGGTAAAACCCGGAGGCGGCTTTTCGCTGGTATCTTTAGACGTGGAAGAACTCCTCTGTTTTACGGGGGAAAGAAAAAGAGCAGAGCAGCAATAACTATGATGAAGTTAAAATTTATATCCGAATTAAACGCAGAATTTCATAAAGAAGCTAATATAAATAATTAATCGGACAGTCTTAATTTTTGTGTGCGATGATAGTTCAGAAACACCGTTTTAACCGAAGGTCCCTGCGGAATTTCCGCAGGGACCTTCGGTTAAAATATGGTCCGCTTGCAGGAGTGGTTTTTTATAGAATTTGTTATATGGTCTTTTTTCTCTCTTTTGTGGCTAAAACTGGATAAAATTTCTTATTGATATCTTAATATGTTGTTTTTGAAACAAGTTTTTTGCAAATCGGATTGACTTTTGTTATCGAAGCGAGTATAATAGGAACAATCGCGCTGCGAAATTTTTCGGATAGGAGGGATCGGAATGCTGTCAATCCTGCTGGCGCTTGCCAGTGAAAAGGATCGTGAGCGTGTTCGCGCGCTCTACAACGACCATCACGAGGCCATGCTCCGCGTGGCTTATTACAGGCTGAAGGGAAGACCGAATGCCCGATATGAGGCAGAGGAAGCCGTGCAGAACGCTTTTGTTCGGATCATCCGGCATATCGATTCTTTAGACTTCGGGCGCAAGGCGGAGGAGATCCGCTCCTATGTTCTGACCATCTCCTGTCACGAGGCGCTGCGTCTGGCGGAGAAGGAGGTTCTGCTTCCCGAAGTGGAGTGGGAGGAGGAGCCCGCCGATGAGGAGGATTTTCTTGAAGCTCTCTGCCGGCAGGAGGATTACTCCCGGGTGGTGAACGCCATTGCCTCTTTGAGTGATCGCTACCGCACGCCGCTGGAAATGAAATACCTGTGGGACAAGAGCGCTGAGGAAATCAGCACCTTTTTGGAGATTCCGCTCTCTTCGGTCTATAC
>CAZGQH010000306.1:0-2392 GCA_964527575.1 uncultured Lachnospiraceae bacterium | reverse complement strand
GTCCAGACCGCAGATGACCTTTGCACCGGCCTCCTTCAGGATGCGCTTGGTGCGGGCGCGGGTGTGGATATCGCAGGTAAGGACGCAGTCGGTATAGGCGAGGATCGCCTTGGCCTGATTGGCAAAGATGATCTCCACCTCTGCCCCACTCTCGCGGATCAGATTGCCGTAATACTCCACATAGTCCACGCCGGTGAACTCGTGGCAATTTTTACCAAAAAGTTCCCGATAGCGCTCAAGAGTAAGCAGGTCACTGTAGGGGTTCACCCCGGCGGCATCCAGCTTGTCGAGGCTGACCAGCTCATTGCCCACCTCATCGGAGGGGTAGCTGAGCATCAGGACAACCTTCTTCGCGCCCTTGGCAATACCACGGAGACAGATGGCAAACCGGTTGCGGGAGAGAATGGGGAAAATGACACCGATGGTGCCGCCGCCAAGCTTGGTGCGGACATCCTTGGCAATAGCGTCCACCGAAGCATAGTTGCCCTGTGCTCTTGCGACAATCGACTCGGTGATCGAAATCACGTCCCGGTCGCGGATCGAAAATCCCTCAACGGCGGCCGCCTCAAGGACACTGTCTGTCACGATCGAGGCGAGATCATCTCCCTTGCGGATGATGGGACAACGGATGCCCCGGGATACGGTGCCGACTCTGCGTTCTTTCTGTTCCATGGTTGAAAATCCTTTCTTTCTTTCGAGAGAACTGGCTGTTCCCTTCGAAAACATCGTCCTCGCGGCCCTTTACCGCGGAAAACGTGACGGAGCACCGGCCGATGAAAAAGCCGCGGCACCCCGATTTGTTATTATAGCCTTTTTGTTTTTTTCTGTCAAGAGTGCGCGCCGAATTTTTACGGATTTTTATAATTTTTGTTGATAAATTTTCAGAAAGGCTTTTAAACACCGCTCTTTTTCCCGTTCACAATCCGGTAGTAGACCTCCGACGTGATGAGATAGACGATGGCATAAAAGAGCGAAAAAATAAGGAAGCTCACCAGGGTGGTAACTAAGAAGAGCGAGGTATTCGACATGCCCAAAAGCGGAAGAATCCGGTTGATAATGGGAAAGGCGAAGGCCATATGCAGCCCTGCCGCCAATAGCGGAAGGAAAAAGACGGTCTTCATCTGGGAATTGATGCTCTTGCGGATCTCCTTTCGCGTCATGCCCACCTTCTGCATGATGGCAAAGCGGGGCTGATCCTCATAACCCTCAGAGATCTGTTTGTAGTAGATCATCAGAACCGTGGCGAAGAGGAAGACGGCGCTAAGCAAAAGGCCAAGGAAGAAGAGGCCGCCGTAGGTGCCGAAGAAATCTTCCCGTTCGGTACCTGTCGAGGTGCAAAAGTACCAATCCAGTCCCCCCACCTCATCGAGGCCCGACTGCCGCAGACTGTCGTGCAGAAGATCCCGCAAAAGATAACCCTGCCTATTCGGCAGATCGGAGTTGAAGCGGTAATACCATTTCAGGCCGAGAACCTTGCCCCCGGAAGAATTGGTCCAGGCCGAAAGAGGAGCCAAATCTTCGAGAAAATCGGGCAGAACCACAAAAACGGCAGGAAGAAGGGTATCGGTTGCCTGGGTTTTGACCGGAAGATCGTCGAGCAGACGCTTTACCCGATAACGCTCTCCGTTCCCGAAAGCAAGATTTGCCGGCATCTCTCCCGCGTTGAAGGGATAGAGCAGCACCTCGTCGGAAGCCAAGGTCTCATTTTCCCCGGTCATGCGGTTGTAGTCTTCGAGAGAAAGGAGATAGAGTCCCACAAGACCGTCATAGCTCGCAAAGGAAAAGGAGTTGAGCGCCTCCTCATCGTAGGTAAAGACGCCCTTCTGCAAGCGGCCTTCTATCGTGGCAAGGCGGTAATCGAGGACATCCTCGATCGCATACTCCGCCTCCTCTGCCGCCGTATTTACGATATCCCGGAAAAAGGCGATATTCTCCTCGTCAAGATTCGTAACCTCCTTGAAATTGAGCTGCAGGGAAAAATCCCGGGGGTAGCGCAGGCGAACCGATTCCTCCATTCCCACATACAGACAGGTGGTGGAGGAGAGCATGACCAGCACCATGGTGGCAAGAATGGCAATCGAAGCAAGCCCCGCCCCGTTGCGCTTCATGCGGTAGCTCATGGAGGAGACCGAAACAAAGTGAGCGGGCTTGTAATAATAAGACTTCCGCCTTTTCAGAAAGCGGCAGAGCACAACGCTGCCCACCATAAAGAGAAGATAGGTTCCGATAATGACCAAAATCACCGCGGCAAAGAAGAGAAACAGCGCAGTCAAAGGCGTCTTCGCCGTAACGGCAATGGTACAGGCTGCCGCCAGACAGCGAAGGCCGAAGAGAGCAGGACCGGCCTTTGCCTTCGGCTCCTTTTCGCCGTGCTTCTCACTGGCGAGAAGCA
>CAZGQH010000305.1:0-2410 GCA_964527575.1 uncultured Lachnospiraceae bacterium | reverse complement strand
GGTTTAGATCCTGCAGGGTCCCCTCGAGCAACAGGGTGAGGTAGGCCACATCCGGGTCGCGCTCCTTCTGCTCCAACAGGACGCTGCTGTAGATCAGCTTGGACAGGCGGTGGAGCAGCTTCGTCAGGTGCTGAAAAAAATCGTATTTTTGGACATATTTATCGATATATTTATCGGTAGAGCTGTCGTCGGCCTGCCCGCTTTTTGGCTGCGGGACAAGAAGATCCAGTTCTTTGGCGAAGGCAGCCAGCTGACGGCGGAGCGTCTCATGGCTGGGCGGACGCGCCTTCTTCCGTAAAACCATGAGAACGATCAGTCCCAGAAGAATGACGGTACCGTAAAAGATATAAGAGAGAAGAAGCTCGCTCATCGGTTCTCCTCCTTATCGGCGGTTTTCTTATCGGCGGTTTTCCCGTGCGGCAGTTCGGCTTCGAATTTGTCGAAACCGCCTTCCCGATCGCGCAGGGTGACCTCGAGACGGGTGTGGGGTTTTTCCACGCCGTTTTCGCGCAGGGTGCGGACAACCGTGTCCCGCAGGAGAAAATAGGTGTCCCAGTAGGTTTCGGTGGGGGTCCAGACCCGGGCGGAGAGGGTGAAGGTGCTCTCCCCGCATTCCGTGAGATAGACCGAGGGTCCGGGGGTGGGCACGGTGTTGGGAATGACCGCGATAGCCTTCAGAATCACCTGCTTGACCTCCTCCGGCTCGGAGGAATAGGGAACGGGAAAGGCAAAGACGACCCGGCGCAGGGGCATGGCGGTATGGTTGATCAGCTTGCTGCCCAGCACCTCGCTGTTGGGAATGATGATGACCTCGTTGTCGAAGGTGAGAATTTTGGTATTGAAAAGCCGGATGTCCTGCACCAGTCCGTCAAGTCCCCCGATCTCGATATGATCGCCCTTGCGGAAGGGGTGGGTGAAGATGATAATCATGCCGTTGGCGAGGCTGGCAAGACTGTCCTTCAGCGCCAGCGCCACGGCCAGCGCTACGGCGGAGAAGGCGGCGATGATGCCGGCGGTGGATAGCCCCAGCGAGCTGACCAGTACAATCGCCAGGGCAATATAGAGAACCACCGTGATCAGCGAGATGACGAAGGTGGAGGCCGATTTGTCGAGCTTGCTTTTGTAGGTGGAGCTGCGGGCAATGGTCTGCACCACCTCAATGATCACAAGACCCAGAACCAGCAGGGCGGCGGTGCGCACGAGGGTAATGCCGGTGTTTTCGACAAAATGGCTGGCCCATTTCGTTATCGTCTCCCAGGTTTTCATGAATATCTCCCTTCCGGCTCCGGCAATGCGGTTCGATGGCGGTTATCACTTTAGTTTACCACAAATTTAAAAAGAATACAAGCGGGAACAAAAAGATTTGTCCGCTGCTATGCAGAACTGCAATCGGTACGAGAGGAAAAAGGGAGCGTGTCTCTGCCGCGGGTAAGCGGGCGCGGAGGGAGAGGATGGGATTTACTTCTTTGTTTATACTAAAATAGCGCGTCCGGCAAAGTGCCTTTTCTTACTTGTGTGCAGATGAACTGCCCGGCGTGATACGCCGGCAAATCACGGTGTGAAGTCAGCTTGTTTGGCAGCATAGGGGCTTATCGATACCGATAAACACATAGGACAAAAAGGCGCCGCCTGTTCCAAAATGGAGATAGAAGAGGTTGATGTCATGAAAAAATGCTCTGTATGTTCTCGGATGCTGAGGTCTTCGGAAATGCCAGCTAATACGAAACCGGAGCTCGCATTGCTACCCTGTTGGGAAAGAAACACAACGGATTGCGGCGGCTCGTATGACAGAAAGGCGAAGAATGGGATAAAAAATCGGTTCGATTATGCGAACGATTTTGATGGCCCTGTCCCCGCTTTCGGCATGTTCTGACAGTCGGGACATATGGCGGGGCTACTCGATTCCGCTTTGCTGCTTCTCCGATTCGATACCGGAGGCAAAACAGGATGGGGAGTAGACTTTTACGGCGATTACGAAGAAGTCAAATCCGGGCGGATTCAAATTCGGATTTGCGGCTCGGTTGGGGTTGACCGGGCGGTATGCTATTGATCCTCTGAAAAAACGGCGGTTTATCAATAGCACCGTCCGTAAAAAAGACCGATCGGGTACCGACGCAAAAAAGAGAAGCCGGTCGGCTTCTCTTTTTAGATGGCGGTTATTTTTTTTCAGATTCGCTTTGCTTTTTCCCGCAGGAGGTGCAGAATTTGTCGTCTGCCGCAAGAATAGCACCGCAGTGGGGGCAGACGGCGGCAAGAGGCGTGCCGCAGGCTTTGCAGAAGCGGTGCTCTCGGTCATTTTTCTCGCCACAGGACGGGCAGAGAATTGTTTTTTCCGCGGGCGCTGCCGACTGAAGGGTGTTTACCGTGTTTTGCAGGATTTCCCTCCGCACATCCTCGCTCTCCTTCTGAT
>CAZGQH010000304.1:0-2426 GCA_964527575.1 uncultured Lachnospiraceae bacterium | reverse complement strand
GAGCCGTCAAAGGGCGGGATGGGGATCAGATTGAAGACGGCATAGAGAATATTGAGCCGGAAAAAATAGAGGAAAAAGAGTGTCGCCGCCTCACAAAGCACACTGTTCGGATGATTTTCCCAGATACGAAAGAACAAAGCGTAAAAAAACACGCCGATAAACCCGAGAATAAGATTCATCACCGGCCCCGCCAAAGCGGTGAGCGCCATGCCCTTTTTCGGCTTTTTGAAATAGCGGGAGTTGACCGGCACCGGCTTCGCCCAGCCGTAGCCCACCAAAAGCATACAGAGCGTGCCGATAAGATCGAGATGCTTGAAGGGATTCAGCGTCAGCCGGCCGAGATTTCTCGCCGTGGGGTCGCCGCATTTATAGGCCACAAAGGCATGGGCCGCCTCGTGAAGACTTAAGGCGATTAAAACGGTAGGAACAGTCAGAAGCACCGAAATCAGGGCCATCTGAATATTATCCGTCTGCAAAAGTTGAAATAACATAAACAGGTCCTTTCCTGTAGAAAACGGGGGGCTTGTGCCGAAAAACAATCAGCCCAGCGAATCGAGAATCATCTTGATTACCGCATCCTTGCCCTCTCCCGAAAGAGAAGAAAAGAGTACGATGCCCGAAGCCTTCTGTACGAAGGGGCTGACAAGCAATGCCTCCAGCGCCGCCTTCCGCTCGGTCTTGTTGGGCTTGTCGGCCTTGGTGGCCACGATAAAGTGCGGGATATCCCGCTCCGAAAGATAGGAGAGCATGGTCTCATCGTCCCGGGTAAGTCCCACCTTCAGATCAACTAACTGTGCCACCGCCGTCACCGAAGAGCCCTCCCGGGTAAAGTAGCTGTCGGTGAGAGCCGACCACTTTTTTTTCTCCTCGGCCGTGCGCTTGGCAAAGCCGTAACCCGGCAGATCCACAAGATAGAAAACGCCGTCCACATCATAGAAGTTGACCGTCACGGTCTTGCCCGGACTTTGGGAGACCCGGGCATAGTTCTTCCGGCCGATAACCGTGTTTATCAGCGAGCTCTTTCCCACATTCGACCGACCGGAGAGAGCCACCTGCGGGCGGCAGTCGCCCGGAAACTGAGCGGCCAGTCCCGCCGTAATTTTAAGCGTTGTCCGCGCGAAATTCGGTTTCATGACCGTCCCTCTTTCCGCCCCGGTCGATCGGGGTCACCTGCGCTTCCGGCTGTCCGCTAAGCTGCCCGGCAGCCGGCCCGACTGGCTGTGTGAGCCCTTCCCCCGCCGCCCGGCAGAGCGCATGCCCGAGCACATCGTCCACCGTCTTGCAGGGAATAAACTCCATATCGGTTTTCAGATATTCCTCCATCCGCTCAAGATCCCGGAGGTTGTCGGCGGGAATCAGCACCCGGCGGATCCCGTTTTTGTAGGCCGCCATGGTCTTTTCCCGCAGGCCACCGATGGCCAGCACCCGCCCCGACAGGGTGACTTCGCCGGTCATGGCGATGTCCCGCCGGACGGGAATCTCGGAGAGGCGGCTGACCAGCGCGGTCACCAGCGTCACACCGGCGCTGGGACCGTCCTTCGGCACCGCCCCCTCGGGAAAGTGGACATGAATATCCTTGGTCTTGTAAAAATCGGCAGGCAGACCGTAGCGGGCCGCCCGCACACGGACAATGGAACGGGCGAGCTTCGCCGACTCCTTCCTCACGCCGCCCAGCGAGCCGGTCAGCTCCAGCTTGCCGGTGCCCTCCATGGCCACGGCTTCGACCCGAAGAAGCTCGCCGCCCACTTCGGTATAGGCGAGGCCGTTGACCACGCCCACCTCGTCTTCGGTGAGAACCGGGTCGTCGATGACCTTGGGCGCGCCGAGATAGGTCTTCACATCCTTAGCGGTCAGGGTCAGAGCCTTCGGCTTTGCCTCGGGATCGGCCTCACCGGCCGCCACCTGAGCGGCAGCCACCTTCCGGCAGATCGCCGAAAGCTCCCGCTCCAAGTTTCTCACTCCAGCCTCTCTGGTGTAGTGATCGATCACTTCGTAAATCGCATCCTCTTTAAAGCGCAGATAGCGCTTCTTCAGCCCGTTTTTCGCGAGTACCTTGGGAATCAGATGGGCTTTGGCGATCTCACACTTTTCCGAACGGGTGTAGCTCTTCAGTTCAATGACCTCCATACGGTCGAGCAGCGGGCGCGCCACCGTGTCCAGCGTATTGGCCGTCGCAATAAAGAGACAGTCGGAAAGATCGAAGGGAAGCTCCACAAAATGATCCCGGAAGGCCTTGTTCTGGTCGGGATCGAGCACTTCGAGCAGCGCGGAGGAGGGGTCCCCGTGGGAATCCCGGGTCAATTTGTCGATCTCGTCCAGAAGAATCACCGGATTGGTGGTACCCGCTTCGATCAGGGCGTTCATAATCCGGCCGGGCATAGAGCCGATGTAGGTCTTGCGGTGACCGCGGATGTCCGATTCGTCCC
>CAZGQH010000303.1:0-2431 GCA_964527575.1 uncultured Lachnospiraceae bacterium | reverse complement strand
CGGTATTCCGAATTTTTTCATCACATCTGAAAGCGTGGCAGTGCTTCTGAAATTGGATGGCTCGTCGTTATATTCACGGACAATCAGCGCGCCGATGGTCGGTGTGCCCGTCTCGTAATCGTCATCGCAGATCCCATAGTTGCCAATCAGGGGATAGGTCATGACTACAGCCTGATCGGTGTAGGACGGGTCGGAAAGAATCTCCTGATAACCGACCATCGAGGTATTGAATACAATCTCACATACCCGATCCGAACTGTCGCCAAATCCGTATCCGTAATACTCCTGTCCATCCTCAAGTATTATTTTTCTGTTGTAGTGTTCCATTATCTCTTTCCTCGTTCCGACAGCTTTTGTTCAAACCGATCCTTTCGGGTATCGGTCGGCACCTTGGTGGGATAGTCACCGGAGAAGCAGGCGCTGCAGTAATTTTTTCCGCCAGTCAGCGTCACAAGCTCCGACACGGGCAGATAGCCGAGGCTGTCCGCGCCGATCATCGCAGCGATCTCCCCGACCGTATGGCGGCAGGCGATCAGGTGCTCCTCCGAGTCGATGTCCGTCCCGTAGTAGCAGGGATGGAGGAAGGGCGGCGAGGATATGCGGACATGTACCTCTGTCGCACCCGCATCGCGAAGCAGCTTGACCACGCGCCCCATGGTGTTTCCCCTGACGATCGAATCATCCACTAAAACCACACGTTTGCCGGACACGGTTTCCTCCACCGCCGACAGCTTGATGCGCACCCCGTCGATTCGCGCGCCCTGACCGGGGGAAATAAAGGTTCTGCCGATATACTTGTTCTTGATGAGTCCGATCCCGTAGGGAATGCCCGACTCCTGGCTGAAGCCGAGCGCCGCATCCAGCCCCGAATCGGGCGCACCGATGACGATGTCGGCCCCCGCGGGATGCACTTTGGCAAGAATCCTTCCCGCCTTGAGACGGGATGCGTGAACCGAAATGCCGTCGATCACCGAATCGGGACGGGCAAAATAAATATATTCAAACACACAGAGCTTTTTGTCTTTTCTGCCGCAGTGTTCCCTACGCGACACAATTCCGTTCTTGCTGAACACGGCAATTTCACCGGGCAGAAGGTCGCGGACAAATTCCGCACCGACGGCGCGGAGCGCACAGGATTCGGAGGCCACCACATACATACCGTCACTTGTCTTCCCGTAGCAGAGCGGGCGGAAGCCATAGGGGTCACGGACGCAGATCATCTTCTGCGGGGACATCAGCACGAGAGAATAGGCACCGTCCAGCGTATTCATGGCCGCCGATACCGCTTCCTCGATGGAGGGGGTACGCAGGCGTTCTTTGGTGATGATATAGGCAATGGTTTCGGTATCGCTTGTGGTATGGAAGATCGCGCCCGTCATTTCCAGCTCACTGCGAAGCTCTGCCGCATTGGAGAGATTGCCGTTATGGCAGAGCGCCATTCTGCCCTTTTGGTGGTTGACCTCGATGGGCTGGCAGTTGTTCCGGTCGTTGCCGCCCGTTGTGCCGTACCGGACATGACCGACCGCCATCGTCCCTTTGGGAAAACCGGCAAGCCGTTCCGCGGGAAACACTTCGGAAACAAGGCCTAAATCCTTATGGGAGGCGAATACACCGTCGTCGTTGACAACAATGCCGCACCCCTCCTGCCCCCGGTGCTGAAGCGCATAGAGACCATAATAACAGTAGCTTGCCACATCGGCCGCTTCGGGCGCGATCACACCGAACACGCCGCACTCCTCGTGAATCGCTTTATCGAGGCTCATTCTTTTCCTCCCTGCGCGTGTGCAAACGCCGCACCCACAAAGCCCCTGAAAAGCGGGTGGCACTTATTGGGCCGGCTCTTGAATTCGGGGTGATACTGAACGCCCACATGGAAGGGACGATCGGTCAGCTCCACCGTTTCGACCAGTCTGCCATCGGGAGAGGTTCCGCTGAGCGTCAGACCGCAGCCGGTAAGGATCTCACGGTAATCGTTGTTGAATTCGTAACGGTGTCTGTGCCGCTCCCGGATGGACGAGCTCCCGTAGCAGCGCTCCATCGTAGTGCCGGGCTTGATCTCGCAGGGATAGGCGCCGAGACGCAGCGTGCCGCCCTTGTCGATATTCTCGCTCTGTCCGGGCATAAAGTCGATGACCTTGTGCCTGCACTGTTCGTCAAATTCCCCCGAGTTGGCGTCAGGAATGCCGGCGACGTTTCTTGCATACTCGATCACGGCGATCTGCATTCCGAGGCAAATGCCGAAGTACGGAAGTCCCGTCTCTCTCGCATAGCGGGCCGCCAGGATCATGCCCTCGATGCCGCGGCTGCCAAAGCCGCCCGGAACCAGAATGCCGTCCAGTCCCGCAAGGGCCTCTTCGTAATTTTCGAAAGTGATGGTTTCGGAATCGATCCATTCGATCTTAATATGCGTATTGTGGTAGTAGCCCGCATG
>CAZGQH010000302.1:0-2443 GCA_964527575.1 uncultured Lachnospiraceae bacterium | reverse complement strand
AGGCGTGAAGCATATCCGGGAGCTGATCGCCGCACGGAAAGCGGGCTTTCGGGCGCTTTTGCTCTTGGTGATTCAAATGAAGGGTGTGACAGTTTTCCGTCCCAACGAAAAGACCCATCCCGCCTTCGGCGAGGCCCTGCGGGAGGCCGCGGCAGCCGGGGTGGAGGTTCTGGCTCTCGACTGCCGTGTGACACCCGACGAGGTGACAATCGATACTCCTGTCCCGGTGGAGCTGGGAGAAGGATCTACATAAAGAAAGGAGATCTCTGCCATGATTCGAAAGGGATTGCCGGGCGATATTGATCGCCTGATGACCATCTGGCTTGCGGGAAATCTTGACGCCCACCCCTTTGTGGAGCGGAATTTCTGGCTTTCGCACTATGAAGAGGTGAAGGCTGCCCTCCCGGAGGCGGAGCTTTTTGTCTGGGAGGAGGATGGGGAAATCTGCGGCTTTGCCGGTCTTACGGGAAATTATCTGGCGGGCATTTTTGTGGCGTCCCCCTTTCGCGGGCGGGGGATCGGACGGGGACTTCTCGAAAAGGTGAAAGACTGCCGTCCGGCCTTTACGCTCTCGGTCTACCGGGAGAATCGACGGGCAGTAGCCTTTTATCTGCGGGAGGGACTGACGGTTCTGTCGGGGAAGACCGACCCGGACACCGGCGCCTTTGCCTTCACCATGGGTTGGGAAAGAAAAGAAGCTTCGACCGACGCCGCCCAATGGGAGCGCCTCTATCAGGCAGCCTTGGCCTGTCTTTCCGAACGGGAACTTTCGCCCACGCTGTCGGCGGGAGGCGTTTCGGCGGCCCTCCTCTCGAAAGAAGGGCAGATCTTTACCGGCGTCTGTATCGATACCTCCTGTTCCTTGGGCATGTGCGCCGAGCGAAATGCCATCGCCCATATGCTGACCTGCGGAGGAAGCGGCGTTCGGAAGATTCTGGCGCTGGGAGAGGGCGGGATCCTGCCGCCCTGCGGGGCCTGCCGGGAGCTGCTTGCCCAGCTGGGGGAGGAGGCCGGGGAGACCGAGATCCTGCTCGATTACTCCCTTCTCAAGGTAAAAAAGCTGAAGGAGCTTCTCCCCGATTGGTGGGGATGAGGGCGTCGCGGCCGATCGGTCAGATTCGCAGGATGCGGCCTGTTTCGGTGACAGTCACCCCGCACGCGGAGTGAGTGATTGGCGTCTGCCCGCCGTGGAAAAGGGCGTTCCGTCTGCCGCCTACCCGCGCGAGGATCGGCGGGGAGTGCCGGACGGCCGTTATCTCGTTCGCGGGGCGTGTTTTTCCTGGGAGGAGAGCCTGTTTTAGGCTCTTTTCTTTTTTCTCGGTTTTTGTCGGTTTTCTGCGGGAGGCATCCAGCAGGAGGAATCCTGCGAAAAACTTGCCTTTTCACGCGGTCTGTGCTATAATACAAATAAATTGATCTCGTTTTTTGCGGGACAAAAATGACGACAAAAAGGTTTTTTCATGGCAACTCACAGCAAGACCGAACTTTTTGAAACGCTGCCCATTCCCCGGGCGGTGCTGAAGCTTTGCATTCCCACGGTGCTCAGCTCCTTGGTGATGGTGCTCTATAATCTGGCCGATACTTATTTTGTGGGTATGCTGAACGATCCGGTGCAGACGGCGGCGGTGACGCTGGCAGCGCCGGTGCTGCTGGCCTTTAACGCGGTGAACAATCTCTTCGGTGTCGGCTCCTCCAGTATGATGAGCCGCGCCCTCGGGGTGAAGGATTACGATACGGTTCGGAAGAGCTCGGCTTTCGGCTTCTACTGCGCGGCCTTTTCCGGCCTTCTTTTTTCGCTTCTGGTGGCTCTTTTTCAAAATCCGCTTCTTTCTCTTCTGGGAGCCGACAGCGTCAACCGGGGCGCGACGGGCGGCTATCTCTTCTGGACGGTGATGCTGGGGGCGGCGCCCTCGATTCTGAATGTGGTGCTTGCCTACCTCGTCCGGGCGGAGGGCTCGGCGCTGCATGCCAGCATCGGTACCATGAGCGGCTGTGCCTTGAATATACTCCTCGATCCCCTCTTTATCCTGCCGGGCGGCTTCGGTATGGGGGCTGCGGGGGCGGGCCTTGCTACCTTTATCTCCAACTGCATCGCCTGTCTCTATTTTGCGATTCTCCTCCTTGTCAAGCGGGGAAAGACCTATGTCTGCGTGGATTTTCGCCAGTTGACTTTCAATCGGCGGATTGCCGGCGGGGTCTGTTCGGTAGGGGTGCCCGCCATGATCCAGAATCTTCTCAATGTCACCGGCATGACGGTGCTTAACAATTTTACCGCGTCCTTCGGCAATGCGGCGGTTTCGGCCATGGGGATTGCCCAGAAGTTAGCCATGATTCCCATGCAGGTCAGCATGGGTCTCAGCCAGGGCGTGATGCCGCTGGTGGGCTATACCTACTCCTCCCGCAAGGTCCGGCGGATGAAGCAGGGCTTTCTCTTTACCACGGC
>CAZGQH010000301.1:0-2448 GCA_964527575.1 uncultured Lachnospiraceae bacterium | reverse complement strand
GCGGGCCTGTATCGGTGGTACCCTCGATCTGAACGCGGGTCAGCTGATCGGTCGGGTAGGGGTGCTTCTGGGACTTTCCTTTCCCTGCGGACCGGCGCTGGACGCGCTTTGCGATTTTGATGCGCTGAAGCATCAGGCGAAGCTTCGCCCTCTTGCCTCGGTCAGCGGGCTTTTCTGTAACCTGTCGGGGCTGGAAAACAAGGCGAAGGACTTTCTTGCCTCCGGCGGCGCGAGAGAGGTCGCTGCGGCTTTTGTCATTGCCTCGGTGGAAAAGACACTGGCAACGTTGGCGCAAAACGCGCTTGATTGCTACGGCTCACTTCCGATTCTCTTCTCCGGCGGGGTGTCGGGAAACCGCTATCTCAAGGCAAAGCTTTCAGCGCGCTTTGACGCCTCTTTTGCCGAACCGGCCTTTTCTTCCGACAACGCGGCCGGAATCGCACTACTTTGTGAAGAAAGGTATGAACAGGAGCATGGCGGATGACAGACAGGTTCTGACCGTATCCCAATTAAACGAATACATCAAGGGCAAGCTCGACTCCGATCGCTTTCTCGGCAACCTCTGGCTGAAGGGAGAGATCTCCAACTTTGTTCACCACAAGACCGGGCATCTCTATTTTACCCTGAAGGACGAGGGCTCGCTGGTGCGGGGACTGATGTTTGCCTCTTCGGCCTCGAAGTTGAAATTTACTCCGGAAAACGGCATGAAGGTTCTGGCGCATGGGCGGATTGCCGCTTATGTCCGGGACGGCCAATACAATCTCTATGTGGATTCCATGGAACCGGACGGGGTAGGGGCGCTCTATGTGGCCTATGAACAGCTGAAGAAAAAGCTGGAGGCCGAAGGGCTTTTCCGGCCGGAACGGAAAAAGCCGCTGCCCAAGATTCCCACCCGTGTGGGGGTCATCACCTCTCCCACCGGCGCCGCGATCCGCGATATCATCAACATCGTCACCCGCCGTTTTCCTTATGCCACGTTGCGCCTCTATCCCTCTCTGGTTCAGGGAGAGGGCGCCCCCGAGCAGCTGATTGCGGGGTTGCGCTATTTTAACTCGACCGACAGTGCCGATGTGGTAATCCTCGGCCGGGGAGGCGGTTCGATTGAAGACCTCTGGGCCTTTAACAGCGAGGCCTTGGCGCGGGAGGTCGCAGCGTCAAGAATTCCGGTTATCTCCGCCGTCGGTCATGAGACCGACTTCACGATCTGCGATTTTGTGGCCGACCGGCGCGCTCCCACCCCTTCAGCTGCGGCCGAGCTGGCCGTTCCCGAAACCGGGGAGCTGAAGCGCAAAATCCACAATATTATCGGGCGGATGGATACGCTGGTCTCCTCCTCCATCAAGCTGCAACGGCAGCGTGTCGAAACTCTGCGAAATACCCGGGTCATGCAGAATCCCATCTACATCTTAGACGAGAAGAAGACACGGATGCTGATGGACGCGGGTCGCCTCGAGAGCGCTATGAAGCTTCTTGCCGGCGAAAAAAGGACGGAATTTGAAAAGAAGGCCTCGAAGTTGGAGGCACTGAACCCGCTGTCGGTTCTTCTCAGGGGCTATTCGGCGGTCTTCCGGGAGGAAGGGACACTTGTCAAGAGCATCGCCGATGTGGAAGTGGGGGAGAGCGTGACCCTGCGCACCAGCGACGGAGCGCTCTATGCCGCTATTACCGGTAAAGAATCAAAAGCCGGAAAAGAGAGGGAATGATATGTCTTTGGAAAATGAAAATCCGATGAATTTTGAAAACGCCGTTGCCCGTCTGGAACAGATCGTACGGGCATTGGAGAGCGGAAATGCGCCGCTGGACGACTCGCTTGCTCTCTTTGAAGAAGGGGTGCGGTTAGTCAAGCTCTGCACCGACAAGCTCGACTCCGCCGAGAGTAAGATCAGGATTCTGACCGAAGGGGCAGACGGCGTAACCGAAAAGGATTTCCCCATGGGAGACCGCAATGGAAATTAAAGAGAAACTGACCGCGTATGCTGCCGAGGTTGACGCCAAGCTGGCGGAATACCTGAAGCAGCCTTCCTGTGGCGAGGGCGCCTTTGATACCGAAGCCCTGTGGGAGAGCATGCGCTACAGCATCGTCGCCGGCGGTAAACGAATCCGGCCGGCACTTACCCTTCTGTTTTGTGAAGAGCTGGGAGGAAAGCGGGAGGATGCACTGCCTTATGCCTGTGCTGTCGAGATGATCCATACCTACTCCCTGATTCACGACGATCTTCCGGCCATGGACAACGACGATCTGCGCCGGGGAAAGCCCACCAATCATAAGGTTTTCGGCGAGGCGCGTGCCATTCTGGCGGGAGATGCGCTTCTGACGCTGGCCTTTGAGACGGCTGCCGTTAACCCGGGAAAATCGGGCGAGGAGAATCTGGCGGCAGTTCGCCTTCTGGCAGGCGCCGCCGGTGCTTCCGGCATGGTGGGCGGGCAGGAGATCGATCTGGAGGGGGA
>CAZGQH010000300.1:0-2462 GCA_964527575.1 uncultured Lachnospiraceae bacterium | reverse complement strand
ATATTCCCAGGTTGTTCCCGGGCGTTCCCTGCATCGTCAGCACTAGTCGGCACCACATGAAGCAAAAGTCCACCACAAGACCGAAACAGGCCTTGCGGAAGTCGATATTGTTGGTGGAAAGATCCATATAGACCCGGATGTAGCGGTTTTCGCCCAGCTTGCCGTATTCTAGAAGATCCCACTTGAACTCGGCGTTGTTGGATTTATTGGAATCGTTCCATTTGGCACGGGTGACGGCCAGGCCCTTGGAGCCGGCAAAGCCGATGTCTTCTTTCACCTTGACCGAAATCTCGTTCTCCCGGACATCGTCGCCGCTTTCGTTGTTATAGCCTGAGACGGTAAAGTCCGGTTCCTCCCCTTCAAAGTCATACTTGGTTCCCGGCTTGATGTTCTCGGTCTTCGAGGGATCGGGGGGCGTCACCTGCTCGTGGACATAGGACATATAGGTCTCGATCTTGGCGGGATCCTTTTCGTTCAGAACAAAGACCCGTCCGCCGAGAATGGCGTCATCGTGATAAATGGCCTCATTGGTGGGAGTGCCCGCCTGACAGAGCTTGATGCCGCAGTATTCGACCATAAAGTCGTTGATGTGGTCGTGACCGTTGACCACGGCCTTGACATCGCCCCGCTCAAGAAGGGCGGAGAAGAGGCCGGAGTTCATGGCAGAGCAGCAGATTTCCTCGCGCTTATCGCCGGTATAGAGGAGGTTTTTCCGGTTTTCCCAGGCGGTATGGGATTCCTGAAGGGCAATATGGAAGGCCATCAGACCGGGAACCTTACCGCCGTACTTTTCCTCTAACAGCTGTGAGGTTTTTATATACCAGCCGATCTGGTTGGGACGGATGTAATCGTAATTGCTGCCGGGATGGCTCGGGAACGTGGTGGTGACGCCGAAGAGTTCTTTCTTTTCTTCAGCGGTGAGATCGGAGCCCGAGTCGAGCACCCAGACGGCAAAGGCAACCTTGTCGCCTTCGGCCGTATAGATGGGAAGCAGATAGTTGCCAAGGCCGGTCAGGCCCTCCTCGCCCGCTTTGGATACGCAGTATGCAAAGGATTCGTAGACTGCCTGCTGTTTATCCTTGGCAAGGTTGCTGCCTTCCGCGTCGTGGTTGCCGTAGGTGTGCGCCCAGGGAATCTTCTGCTCCTCGATATAGCCCACCATATCGGTAAGGCAGCTCTTCAGCACCTTTTCGCTTTTGATCTGCCAGGTGTTGTCCCCGTCAAAGATCACAAGGTCGGGCTTTTCCCGCTCCACAAGAAGCTCGATATTCTTCTTGGTCTCGCTGTTGAGCTTGGTCGACTGGCCGTGAATGTCCGAGAGCACTAAAATTTTGAAGTTGCCCTCCTCATTGAAACGGAGGGTGTGTTTGGTGGCAAGGGTATCTTTCAAAGGATCCTCCGGTTCGGCAGGTGTGGGAGTGGTGGACTGGGGTGGAGTGGTCAGGGCATCCGGTGTCGTTTCCGGGGTGGTCTCGGCCGGGGGCGCGCCGGTGTCATTTCCGGATGTGGATTCCTGCGTCGTGACGGGCGGATCGCCGCAGGCGGCAAGGGCGGTCAGCAGCAGGACTGACAGCAGAGCGCCGATGAAAAGCTTCTTGATCTTGCTCATTTTTGGTACCTCTCCATTTTCTTCTGATATTGTGGACGCCGGTTCGGTTCGAGCAGAATTCACAACAGGATTCAGGATACGACAACTTTTTGTGTGAATTTGCTTGCTTTTAGGTTGAGAATAGTATATACTACCCACAGAGGCAAGTCAAGAGGCGAAAGGGAGAATGACAAGTTTCATGCTTTCTTTTGCGTATTATTCAAATTTGCGCAAAAAGTTCTGCCGCGGGAATGAAGCTGTTTTTTCTGTGCTCTCAAAAAAGGTTTTGCGATCGGCAGGGGAGGATTTATGTATAAGAACGAGCGTCTTTCAGAGATTTTAGCGATTCTGGAAAAGAATCGGTATATCTCGGTGGAATATCTGGCGGCCAAGCTGCACATCAGTCCCTCCAGCATACGCCGGGATCTTTCGGCGCTGGAAAAGCAGGGACTGGTTCTTCGCTCCTACGGCGGGGTGGAGCTGGTGGTCTCTGACCATCTGAATATTCCTTTTTCCGCCCGCATGCGGGAGCAGGCCGCCGAGAAAAAGATTATGGCGGAAAAAGCAGCTGCTCTGGTCAACGAGGGGGATGTGGTTTTTGTGGACGGCTCCACCTCCGGGCTCTATCTGGTGCAGCGGCTGGCCGAAAAGCGGGGACTGACGATTGTGACCAACGGCGTGGCCGCGCTGA
The DNA here is from genome assembly GCA_964527575.1 of uncultured Lachnospiraceae bacterium. Classification (GTDB taxonomy): domain Bacteria; phylum Bacillota; class Clostridia; order Oscillospirales; family CAG-272; genus RGIG1993. The sequence goes on along the minus strand of CAZGQH010000300.1, from coordinate 183 downwards.
ATTATCTGTCGGCCTTCTCGGTGAAAACGATCTCCACCGGGGGCGTACTCAACTCCGAAAACCGGTCGGTACTGGTGGGGGAGGAGACAATCCGGGTTCTGTCGGGCATCCGCGCCAACTTTGCCTTTTTTTCCTCTCAGGCTCTTGACCGGGAGGGGACCCTCTTCGACAACTATCAGGCGG
>CAZGQH010000299.1:0-2482 GCA_964527575.1 uncultured Lachnospiraceae bacterium | reverse complement strand
ATCCCGGCCCAGTTCCTTGATCAGGCTGCGGATCTCGATGATCTGCTTCGGGTCAAGGCCGACGGTGGGCTCGTCGAAGATCACCACCTTGGGATTTCCGATCAGCGCCTGAGCGATTCCCACCCGCTGCCGGTAGCCTTTGGAGAGGTTGCGGATGATGCGGTTCTTCACATCGGTGAGCTTGACCCGCTCGCAGATCTCCGCAAGGTGCTTGTCCCGCTCGACGGTTACCTCCTTCAGATCATACACGAAGGAAAGGTACTCCCAGACCGTCATCTCGAGATAGAGGGGCGGAAACTCCGGCAGATAGCCGATCATCTTCTTCGCCTCCAGGGGCTCGTCGAAGATGTCCACCCCGTTGATGGTCACGCTGCCCGACGTGGAGGAGAGACAGCCGGTCAGAATGCTCATGGTGGTGGTCTTGCCCGCGCCGTTGGGGCCTAAAAAGCCCACGATCTCGCCGTCTTCAATAGAAAAGCTGATGTCGTTTACGGCATGGTGATCGCCATACCGCTTGACAAGGTTTTTGATCTCGATCATAAGGTTCTTTCCTTTCCTGACGGGGACAGGGCTCCCGATCCCCGTTGTTTTCGGCAAATTTATTTTTACGCATCGGATTTTCGTCTTATCGGTGATTATCGGAAAACAGTCTTAGCCTTCCCGATTTTATCACAGGCAATCAACAAAGGGAAAACTATCCGGTGTTCATCGGGTGAGGATTCGCTGATAAAAACATGAAAAATTTTCAGAAAGTGCTTTTTAAAGGCTTTATCCTTTATAAAGAGATAACCGCCGCCATGGTGCCCCGCAGGCCTCCGCTTGCCCGGTGCGAGAAAAAACGCCCGGGAAAACAGGCAGTGCAGGCGGGAGGCAGAAGGATATGCTCCGCGGAAAGACCGGCGCGGAGAAGAAGCTCCCGGTTCATGCCTGAAAGATCGGCAAACAGTCCGACCTCCGTATCGGCCCCTGTATCGACCTTGGTATCGACCTTGGTATCGGCGTTTGCGTCGGCCTTGGCATCGGCTCCTGTGTCAACTTTGGCATTGATCTTGGCGCCCCCTGCTCCGCCGGTCTTTACCCGCCGGACAATATGGGCTGCCGCAAAGGCTTCCCCCTGAAGGGCAGCCACGCTGCGGACGAAATCCTCCCCCACCTCGTAGCAGCAGGAACCGATGGAGGGGCCGATGGCCGCCACGATCCGCTTCGGCGAAGCGCCCAGAGATACCATAGCCTCCACGCCCCGCAAGGCGATGCCCGCCGCTGTCCCCCGCCAACCGGCGTGGAGCGCGGCGATGATCTTTTTTTCCGGATCGGCCAAAAGAATCGGCTGGCAGTCGGCGATCTTGACCGAGAGAATCACCCCCGGCCGGTCGGTGAAAAAGCCGTCCCCTTCGGGATAGCTCCCGCCCTTTTCGGCATAGGAGAGCTTTGCCGAATGAATCTGGGGCGATGAGGCGAGGTGGGAGAGATCGTCCTCGCCGAAGACCGCGCCGAGAAAGCGCCGCCAGTTTTCCTTAACCGTCGCGTCCCCTTCGCCCCGGCCGTAGCCGAGATTGAGGCTTTTAAGATGCGGCGCCGCCGACACCCCGCCCGCACGGGTGGAAAAGCCATGGGGAAAGGGGATGTGATCGGCATGAAAATAGCAGAGACCGTTCGTTTCTGCTTCCACAAAATGAGGCATGAATGACCCTCCCCTTTCGGTAAAATGAATATTACATGCGAAGGGGGATACACATATCCCCCTTCCTAAGTCAGGAAGAATAACTCAGGGCATCCGAAGCTTCTGCATCCTTATATCGTTTCCGGCAAAAAAGAGCAGATGATACTCCCCCAGAAGGCGGGATGCCACCCGGTCGGTATAGCGCTTCTTCAGCTCGTCGGGGGTGAGATTGGTGTTGATTAACGTGGGCTTTTTCGTGACCAGACGGGTATTTACTAAATTATAGAGAAAATTCACACCGAGAGCACCGGCGCTTTCCGCTCCCAGATCGTCGAGAATCAAAAGGTCGGTATCGAGGAGATCGGCCATGGAAAAGGAAGCGGTGCGGCCGAACTTTTCGGCCTCCAGCGAGGCGAAGAGGTTGGGCGCACTGGCATAGAGGACATCAAAGCCCCGCTCGATCACCCGAACCGCCACCGAGGTGGAGAGGTGGGTCTTGCCGAGGCCGGTATTTCCCATGAAAAGAAGACTTTCGGAGTCAGGCGCGAAATTCTCCGCATAACTTTTGCAAAAATTGAAGTTCTGCTCCGTCCGCCGGCGGTTCTCCCCGCTGTAGTAATCAAAGGAAAAGGAATCGAAGCGCTGGCTGGCCGCCAGCGCCGCAAGACCCGCGCTGGCAAGGCCGGCCTCGGCCAGCGCCTTTTTCATGCAGGAGCAGAGGGCAATCCCCTGATAGCCGGTGTCCTCGCAGAGAGGACATTCGTAGGTCACATCGGTATAGTCGGCGGGGAAGCCGTAAAAGACCAGCATTTCCGCCCGGTC
>CAZGQH010000298.1:0-2482 GCA_964527575.1 uncultured Lachnospiraceae bacterium | reverse complement strand
CCCCTTCACTCCCATTGCGACCGGTAACGGTTCCTGGGACGTCAAGCAGGTTCTGGGTGTGGCTACCGTTTACGAGGACGGCTCGGCCATGTTCTCGGTGCCCAGCGAGACCCCCGTTTACTTCCAGCTTCTCGACAAGGACGGCAACATGATTCAGACCATGCGCTCCTGGTCGACGCTGATGCCCAATGAAGAATATTCCTGTGTTGGCTGTCACGAGGACAACAACACCACGCCTCCCGCCTCGGCTACGGTTACCATGGCTGCCAAGGCCGGTGTGGAGAAGCTGAAGCCCGATGCCTGGCAGACGGCGGATGAGGATTACGATCCCTATACCACCAAGATCGGTTTCGATTATCTGGAAGAAGTGCAGCCCATTCTCGACGCCAACTGCGTCTCCTGTCACAACAATAAGAATGCGGCCTACACCCAGATCAATGTGAACGGCATGCGTGAGAGCGGCGTTACGGCTGCTGTTACCGGCAAGGAAGAGAAGATCTTTGATCTTCAATCCGACTGGAAGTATGTCACTTCTACTTCCAACAATGCGGCTTCCGGCTGGAACAATACTGGCTTCAACGACGCCTCCTGGAAGACCGGCAAGGCCGGCTTCGGCGACAGAGGCGGCGATGGCGCCAAGGTCGGTACCAACTGGAGCGGCGGAGAAAACTGGCTCTTTGTCCGCAAGACCTTTACGATCACCAAGGAAGATCTTGCCCGGTATAAAGAGGCCGGCGCTTATATCCGTTTCAACACCTGGTACGACGATACCCCGAAGTTCTACATCAATGGTCATGAGGTGTATTCGGACGGCGAGAGCTGGACCGATGCCTACACGCTGATCAATCTGACCTATTCCGCTACCGAATATCTGAAGGAAGGCGAGAATGTTCTGGCGGTCAGTATCAACCAGCATACTGGCGGTCGTTTCTTCGATACCTCGCTTTCGATGGTGGTTCCCGATCAGAACGATCCTACCGCGTCCAATCCCTTCTCGCTGGAAGGCGACAATATCGGCGCCGAGAGAATGGCGCGTTTCTTCCCCCTGTCCTATCTGGTTCTGACCAGCTCGCGCCCGAACGGCTCTGTTCAGTGGGTGGGCAACCCGGCCAACAAGTACACCAACTGGCTCTCTTCCATGAGTGCTCCCGAAGTGATGCCCGCCAACAAGTATGGCGCTCTCACCTCGAATCTGATGAAGATGCTCCGCGAAGGGCACAAGGGCGTGAAGCTCAGCGACACCGAGCTGCGTACCATTGCTGCCTGGATCGACCTCTGCGTGCCCTGCTACGGCGAGTATGATGCCAACAACAACTGGGATGTCAGCGAGAAGAGAGAGGCTGAGGAAGAGCAGAACAAGCGTGACTATTACGAAATGCTCAACCGCTATGCCCGGATGGCTCTTTCGAACACTCTGCCTGCCGGCAATGTGAAGATCACCTACAAGAGCGGCAGCAAGACCTATGAGCTCGAGGCTCAGGCAATTGCCAACCTCTATATCGACCAGAAGATCAAGAAGGGCGATACCGTCACGGTGACGCTGCCCGAGGGCGTTAAGTATGTGGGCTTCACCCTCTCTCCGAAGATGGGTGAGTCGATTATCTACTGTGAGAACGGAACCTTTACCTTTACGGTTCCTACGCTGTCTTCGATGGTCACCACCATCAGCAAGAACTATGCCAACCTGACCAACTATGTCACGGCCCGGATTCTGACCGATGACGAGCTGTCGGCTAAGCGCAATCTTGCGGAGAACAGCTACGACTACACCAATAACGACTCGATCAAATCGACGATCACCGGCCAGTTCCCCCATGCTACGGCTTCTTCCGAGTGGGAGAACAACAAGGGATCGGGCGAGACCGACTTCTTGGCCCGCAATGCCATCGACGGCTTTACCAACAACCGCGGACACGGAACCTATCCTACCCAGTCCTGGGGACCGGCTAATACCGGAAGCCAGTGGTTCCAGATTGATTTCGGCCGCGCGGTCAATGCGGAAGAGCTGGGCATCGTGATCCGCTATGATGTGGGTCATGACACCTGGTTCAAGAGCGCTGTCGTAGAAGTAACTTATGAGGACGGCAAGACCGAAACTCAGAATATCACCATCGAGTGGACCGGCGAGGAGCAGATTTTCAAGCTCAACGCAACGAAGCCCATTACCAAGATTCGGCTGAAGAACTTTGTTTCGCAGCAGAGCGGCGGATGGGCAGCGCTTACCGAGGTGAAGGTTTACGGTACCGAGGTTATCGCGAAGTAAGGATTCTCTCCGACATTCGGAAGCCGTGTAAACGGTAAATAAAAAGAAAAGGGAACTTGGATTTCAAGTTCCCTTTTTTATTTGATAGAATTTTTATAACAGTTCCTGTAGGTGCTTCAGAAAGATTTCCGTGCATTTCGGAAAAACCTGATATTTCTTCCACGCGATTTCAAGGTGAGATATGAGTTCGGGATAGAGCGGGCTAAAACAGAGCTCGCT
>CAZGQH010000297.1:0-2489 GCA_964527575.1 uncultured Lachnospiraceae bacterium | reverse complement strand
TGCACCGTCTCAGCGGTACCGATGGCGGCCAGATCGCCGTCGCCCTGATAGGTAAAGACAATGTTGTCGGGACGGGAACGCTTGACACCAGTGGCCACTGCCGGAGCACGGCCGTGGGGGGCTTCGATCATATCACATTCAAAATAGTTATAAGCAAAGACCGAGCAGCCCACCGGGGCGATGCCGATCGTTTTTCCTTCAATGCCAAGTTCGTCAATCACTTCAGCTACCAGGCGATGCACGATACCGTGAGTACAGCCGGGACAGTAATGAAAGGGCATGTCGGACAGCGCCTTCGGCCGGTCAAATACAACTTTGCTCATCAGATTCTACCTCCGATCTTGCGGATTTCCTCGAGGATCTCCTCGGGCGTGGGCATCATGCCGCCGGTCCGTCCGTAAAAGGAGACCGGACGGGCACATTCGATGGCAAGCTTCACATCGCCCACCATCTGTCCCTTGTTCAGCTCGACAACCAAGAATTCCTTGGCGGTCTTAGCGGCCTTCGCCAGCGCAGCCGAGGGATAGGGCCAGAGGGTGATGGGACGGATCATGCCCACTTTTAAGCCCTCCTTGCGGGCCAGCGTAACGGCAGTCTTGCAGATCCGGCTGGTGATACCATAGGAGACGAGCACAATGTCAGCGTCCTCGGTGAGATATTCCTCGCAGCGGGTCTCCTTCTCCTCGATCTCTTTGTAGCGCTCGAAACGCGCGTTGATCGAATCTTCCAGCTCATCAGGCTTGAGAAAGAGGGAGTTGATAATATTCTTCTTTCTCTTGCAGTCGGTTCCGGTGGTGGCCCAGGGCTTTTCGGGAAGGGAGATATTCGTCTCATCGCCGAACTCCACCGGCTCCATCATCTGACCCAGCGCACCGTCCGCCAAAATCATCACCGGCACGCGATATTTGTCGCCCAAATCAAAGGCGAGAGAGGTATAATCGGCCGCTTCCTGAATGCTGTTGGGGGCAAGGACGATCAGATGCAGATCGCCGTGACCGTTTGCCTTGGTAGCCTGGTAATAGTCGGACTGCGCCGGCTGAATGCCGCCGAGTCCGGGGCCGCCGCGCTGCACATTGAGGATCAGGCAGGGAAGATCGCTTCCCACCATGTAGGAAATACCTTCACTCTTCAGGGAGATTCCGGGAGAAGAAGAAGAGGTCATGACACGCACGCCGGCACTGGAAGCGCCCAGTACCATGTTGATGGCGGCAATTTCACTCTCGGCCTGTAAGCAGAGTCCGCCGATCTTCGGCATCCGTTTCGCCATATACTCGGCGATTTCGGTCTGAGGAGTGATGGGGTAGCCGAAATAATGACGGCAGCCCGAACGGATCGCCGCTTCGGCAATGGCTTCATTGCCCTTCATGAGTACTTTTGCCATCAGTCTTCCACCTCCTTCTCGACTTTAATTGCCACATCGGGACACATGAGGGCGCAGAGAGCGCACCCCTTGCACTTGGTCATGTCGGTCACTTCGGCCGGATGATAACCCTTGGCGTTGAGCTTATCGGTGGCAAGACGCAGAATCTTCTGAGGACAAGCCGTCATGCAGAGTCCGCAGCCTTTGCAGGTGTCCACGCGGATGATAACTCGGTTCATGGTAGTTTCCTTTCGTATATGTAAATAAATAATTGGCTGATGCTATAGGCGGGATCAGTAAATTTTTTTCGTCCTGTCCTTGATCCAAAAAAAAGGCCGCTCTTCGTTGAGATGAACTTCAGTCTTGGGAACTTTATCCGACACGGCGGTAAAGAGAAGCGGCAGCGAAGAGAGTCTTGCCAGCTCGTTTGCATAGGGAAACGAAGCTTCTATGTCATGCCATGTAGTCTCTTCGCCCAGGTTGCTGTTGTTGATAAGAGCCGTGAAGGAAAGGCGGCACTGGCCTTCGATCTCCGCCAAGTTCTCGAGAGTCTCCTCCGGAGTGGCGGTCAGCGGCCGGTAGCGGTTGCAGACCCCGATCATCTCGTAACCGCATTCCGTAATCGCCCTGCGGTATACACCAAGCGCCGAGGCACCGTCCTTGTCGCCCCCCACATCGAAGATCACCTTTTCCTTGCCTAAAAAGACCGAATGAATGTCGGGAGGCAGGGTAGGAATGTCCACATTGGTGTTGGCAAACTGGGGCAGAATGCAGCGCACGCCGTGCGCCGAAAGCTCGGCACAGTTGTCCGCCGCCCGAAAATAGGGGTTGACGATATCGAGATCGACCAGCGTTACCTTTTCACCCTTATCCGCCAGCGAAAGTGCAAAGTTCACCGCCAGATTGGTCTTTCCTGAGCCGTAATGACCGCAGAAGATCGTGATCTTTTTCTCCGGATACCACATTTCGCCCTCTCCCCCTTTTTCTCTATATGTTGAGTATTATAGCACAGACAGAAAGAAAAAAAAAGAGCATTTTTATACAAAATTCCCGTCAGCGGGAGAAAGATTTTAGGATAGCTTCCTCTTATACCTGAATTTTTGCGGAAGAAAAGGAAAATCAGCGAAGT
>CAZGQH010000296.1:0-2505 GCA_964527575.1 uncultured Lachnospiraceae bacterium | reverse complement strand
GAGCTATCCCGATTTTGACTCTGCCTGCGAGCAGGCAGCGGAGCTTTTGCGGCAGCTTCTCATCGATGCGGCGCTGAGTGGGCGGGTCAACGTGAGCGCGGCCAAGTTTATTCTGGCCAGCGAGTTCGGCATGGGCGCCTCCTCCGGGGATAACCGGGAGGGCGGCGAGGGATTGTCGGCGGGGGATCGGGAGCTGCTCTCGCACCTGGCGGAAAGGCTGTTCGGTGAAGAGTAGTCAGGCTGAGCTGTTATCGAGGCTGCGGAAAGCGGAGTTTGACTATGCGGCGGGGGATCTTCTCTACTTTGTTAAAAACTACTGCCACATTGAGGACAAGGACGCTCCCGGCGTGGTGGTGCCCTTCAAACCCTGGAAGGAGCAGGAGGAGGCCCTTCTTTCTCTGCGGGACAACCGGCTGTCGCTCTTTCTGAAGGCACGGCAGACCGGCATCACCTGGGTGGCGCTGATCTATTGTGCCTACGATCTGATCTTTCACGGGGGGCACACGGTGATCGCTCTCTCCAAAAGTCAGAATGACGCCAACGAGCTGGTGCGGCGGTTCGGCCTGCTGCTTGACAACATGACCTCGCTTCTCGCCGGCGGGGGGATCACCTACCGGGTGAAGAAGAGCGAGGTGCTGCTCTTCTCGGAGGGCGGGCAGAAGAAGAGTATCTTCAAAAGCTTTGCCGCCTCGAAGAGCGCCGGGCGCTCCTTTACCGCCAACATTCTTCTCATCGACGAGTGGGCCTTTCAGGCCTATGCCCGGGAGATCTGGACCTCCGCCTATCCCACCATCAACCGCCCGGCCGGGGGCAAGGTGATCGGGATCTCCACCATCAAGCGGGGTACGCTCTTCGAGGAGCTCTGGCGGGAGAAGAACAGCTTTCAAAAGATCTTTATTCCGGTCTTTGCCGACCCCGCCCGCACGCCGGCCTGGTATGAGGAGACAAAGCGGGCGCTGGGGGAGCGGGTGCGGCAGGAATATCCCCGCTCGGCGGAGGAGGCGCTCTCCGACCCGGGAGGTCGCTTCTTTCACGAGTTCGACCGGAGCCGCCATGTCTGCGAGCCCTTTCCCATTCCCCGCGACTGGCTGGTCTATTCCACTATGGACTACGGCCTCGACATGCTGGCTCACTATAAGATTGCCGTGGATTCTTCTAAGAACTGCTATGTCTTCCACGAGATCTACAAGAGCGGGCTGCTTCTCTCCGAGGCTGCCGAACGGATTCATCAGGCCGACGGCTACAACGGGGAGGAATGGAAGCTACCCCGAGCCCGGCTGGCGCCCCCCGATCTCTTTGCCAGGGAGCTCACCAGCGGCAAAAGTCAGGCGGCGGGTTTTGAGGAGAAGGGGCTTCGGCTGACGAGAAGCTCGAACGACCGGGTGACCGGCTGGCTCTATCTGAAGGAGCTTCTGAAGCCGGTTCCCGGTCCTGACGGCCTATCGCGGCCGAAGCTCCGGATCTTCTCAACCTGCCGCCACTTAATCCGCACGCTGGAATCGCTTCTTGCCGACGAGAAAAATCCCTGCGACGCCGCCCGGGAACCCCACGAACTGACCCATGCCCCTGACGCCCTGCGCTATTTTGCAGTCTGGTGGTACCGGGCGCCCGAAAAGCGCCCGGGAAAAGCCGGGTCGGGCTGGACCGCCGACATGTGGGAGGACTACTATGCCGCAAGCGAGGCCGAGCGCCGCCACCTGGAAGACAAATGGCAGAAAGAGCAGAATCGCTGACAAAAGCGGTGAGGCGGGTACGCTCTTCCCACCGAAACAAGGAAGGTATTTGGAATGAAAGTAAGCAAAAACAACCGGCTCGGCTTCTTTTCGTCGCTCTATCAGGCGGCGCGGGAAAAGCAGGAGAGCCTTTTTGAGTCTTTTCGGCTCTGGGACGATCAGTACCGGGGCAGTCGGGAGGTGGAGGGGGGACTTCCGGTGAGCACCGTGCGGAATATCACCTACGAGCTGATCGAAAATCAGGTCTCCACCGACATCCCCGCCCCGCAGGTGACCAGCTACCGGGGGGATGCGAAAAAGGAGAAGAACGCCCGCTCGATCGAGGCGCTGCTTCTCTCGCTGCGGGACAGGCTCCCCTTCGAGCGGCTCAATGACATGGAGGAGCGCTACACCTATATCTACGGCGGGGCGCTGATGCTGGTGGAATGGGACGACCGGATCCTGCACGGGGGTGAGGTGGGCTCGGTAAAGGTCACCGGGATCTCCCCCGCCGATTTTGTGGGGCAGCCCGGTATCTACGAAATCGAGGACATGGAGTACTGCTTTCTCGTCTTCGACACCACGGCCGAGGAGGTGAGCCGCCGCTACGGCTCAAACGGGTACGGTACGACCCGTTACGGGGCGGGGTTTTCCGGTTCAGGTCTCGGGGAAGACCTCTCCGATGACGAGCCGGTGACGCTGGTGATCTGCTTCTACAAAAACGAGGAGGGCCTGGTCAGCCGCTTTGTCTGGTCGGGAGAACTGGTGCTGGAGGACGCCCCGCGCTATTTCT
>CAZGQH010000295.1:0-2511 GCA_964527575.1 uncultured Lachnospiraceae bacterium | reverse complement strand
CAGTCCCGGAGGGCGCCCGCTACACCGGGCTTGTCAATCTCTATTCCTCTCTTTACCGTATGCACTGTTATCCCCTTCTCTTCTCGGAAAACACGGGAAGTGCCGAAAACCCTGTCTGGAAATACCTTTCTCCTTATACCGGAAAGCTGACCGACGGAAAGATGTACACCACCAACGGGTTCTGGGACACTTACCGCACAGTCTGGCCCGCGCTCTCCCTCCTCTCTCCCTCCCGGGAAGGTGAAATTCTGGACGGTCTTCTCTGCCACTACCGGGACAAGGGCTTCATCGCCCGTTGGCTGGGCCGCGGCGGGGTTCGCTGCATGATGGGCACCCATTCCGATATTATCCTTGCCGATGCCTTCCAGAAGGGTATCCCCTTCGACTACAAAGCCGCCTATAAATCGATGCTGAAAAATGCCGCCGTGGCAAATGAGTCGGATATCTACGGCCGTGCGGAAAACACAACCGCGATTTTCACCGGATACGTACCCAACAGCTATGAAAACGGCATGTCCTGGACCATCGAGGACTATATCAACGACTACGGTATCTATCGCATGGCTTCCCTTCTGGCCGAATCCGCAACCGATCCCGCCGAAAAGGCCCGTTATGAGAGCGACGCCGTCTATTATCTCAACCGCTGCCGGCTCTATCCCACCATGTTCAATGAGCAGGTCGGCTATTTTATGGGCAAGAACGCGGCGGGCGCCTGGACCAAAACCAAAGGGGAATTCAACCCGTACTCGCTGGACTGGTACGCAGACTATGCGGAAACCAACGCCTGGAACATGGCCTTTGCCATCGTGTATGACATCAAAGGCTTATCCGCCCTTTACGGCGGGGAGGAAGCCTTACTCAAAAAGCTGACCGAATTTTGCTCTCCCGAAAAGGAAGCGGAAAAATATGTGGGCGGTTATACCTACGAGCAAAGAGAATCCCGCCTCGGTCTTTCCATGTACAACAATCAGGTTTCTCTGCATACCGCCTATCTCTTTAATTACCTGGGACAGCCCTTCCGCACACAGGAGCTCACCCGTGACATTTTATCCCGCCACTATGTGGGCAGCGAAATCGGTCAGGGCTTTCCCGGTGACGAAGATAACGGCACCTTCTCCGCCTTTTATGTTCTCACCGCGCTGGGTCTTTATGAAGCCTCCCTCGGTTCGGGGGAATACCTCATCTCCTCCCCTCTCTATGAAAAGGTAACGCTCCATCTGGAAAGCGGCGATGTCACCATCATCGCCCACAATAACAGCGATGAAAACATCTACATTCAGTCCTGCAAGGTCAACGGAGAAGACTATCATCAGACCTACTTCACTTATGAACTTCTCACTTCGGGCAATCTGACCATCGAATACGAGATGGGCAATCAGCCCTCAACATGGGGAACCGATAAAGCGGCCGCTCCTTCTTCCCTCTCGGAAACTGCCGTGGTTCCGTCTTTCCTCTCCGATCTTGTAAAAAAAGGAACCCGCACGCTCTCCTCCGATGCCAGACTGATTACACCCTCCGCCAACACCATCTATACCAACGGAATCAAGAACGCCGCCAATCTCTGGGACAATACCAGCGCCACCGCATCGAGCCTGGAAAACGGCGCCGCACTCACCGTCGCCTTCGCCAAGCCGACCCGCGTTTCCTTTCTCACGCTTACTTCACAAATAGCCGGGAAAGCGCCGGATAGTCTGACCGTAGAAGGCTCGGCGGACGGAAAGACCTGGCAGAAGCTCGGCAGCTTTTCGCTCTCCTTCGCCTGGGACAAATACACGATGCCCTTTGTTCTTGATGCAAGTGAAACCGCTCTTTATTTCCTGCGTCTTACCTTCGAGGGAGGCACCAGCACGGCTTTGTCCGAAATCGAGTTTTTCGGCGAGTCCGATGCCAACTCGGATTTGCCGCCGATCAAGGACAACACCGAAAATCCTCCGGCCACAACCGATGCGCCGGACACACCCGACACGCCCTCCACATCCGATGCTGCCGCCACTCAGCCGAACCGCTTTCCTGTCGGCGTCCTTGTCGCAATAATCGCCGGGATTCTGGTACTTGCCGGCGGAGTCGCTGCCTTTCTCCTTCTCCGCAAGAAGAAAAATCAAGATAAGTAAAGAACGGAGACCCGATCATGAGATCTGCTTTATTGAAAGGTCTGTCCCTTTTCCTGCTGCTCACCTTTCTTTTCCCCACCGTTTTCATCCTTGCCGCCTGCTCAAAACAGCCGGAGTCCTCGTCTGCGCCGCCGGTCAGCGATCCGCCCAACACAACAAATGCTGACGGTACCGCCTCGCCCGAGCCCCTTCCGGAAATGGCAAAGCAAAACCTTGAGCGCGCCAATACCCTCGCCCGGAACACCTTCCGCAATTTCTATGTCCAGAAGGACTCCGTAGCGGTAGAGGAACTTCCCCGAAACGGGCAGAACGCCTCGATCTGGGACTATATGACACTTTTATCCATGACCAACCGCATTCTGGCTTTAGATCCCGACAATCAGTCTATCGGCAGCCAACA
>CAZGQH010000294.1:0-2513 GCA_964527575.1 uncultured Lachnospiraceae bacterium | reverse complement strand
AACTGTCCATAAAAGTGGGCGACAGCTTAAAAATCCTTTATAATAATGAAACCTCTTTTGAGGTGACGGTAAGCGGCCTTGCCGAAAACTACGTCTATTATTATGTCTATCTGCAGGAAGACACCCTGCGGGAGGCAGTTGGAGACTTTCCGATGAAGAGCGCCTACATCGAAGAGGCGGGCGAAAAGGGCCTCCTCGGCCCGAAGCTTTCCGAAGACGAGCGGGTGGCCAATACCACCTCCTCCGAAAGCCTGAAGGACCGGATCGTCAGTATGCTGGACAGCCTGGACGCCATCGTCTGGCTGGTCATTGTCTGCGCCGGAGTTCTGGCCTTCATCGTGCTCTATAACCTGACCAATATCAACATCACCGAACGGGAGAGGGAAATCGCAACCCTGAAGGTTCTCGGCTTCTATCCCGGTGAGACTTCCCGCTATGTCTTCCGGGAGAACTATATCCTCACTTTCTTCGGAGCCCTTATCGGCCTTGTGGCGGGAAAATTCCTCCACCTCTTTGTCATGAAACAGATCAAAATCGACCTCATGACCTTCGATATCCGGATTGCCCCCATAAGCCTTCTCTTTTCGCTGGTGCTGACCTTCCTCTTCGCTCTTCTTGTCAGCTTCGCCATGCGCCGGCGTCTGGCCGCCATCGATATGACCGCCTCCTTAAAATCGGTGGAATAAAAACGCGCATCTCCTCTGCTGTCTGTCAGGACGGCAGAAACACCTGCCGTATTCTCTTTGGTGTGCTCCCCTAAAGACCCTCTGTCTTCTGGCAGAGGGTCTTTTCTTTTCCGGCACCCTGCCCGGTCTATCCGACCGAAACGCGCTTTTCATCCGGATCAACCGCGTTTCTTTGTCCGGACAGAAAACATAAAAAAACAGAAGACTTCTTTTGTTTTTCACCCGGTTCTCATCCTTTTTCTCCTGCCAATTTCCCGATATCGCCAAAATCCTATATTGGGATTTTGCTTTTTGAACAAATAAATATGACATATAACTTGACTTCTATGGAAGATTATAGTATAATAGGAACGCTTTGGCATCCTCTGAAAAATGGGGAGCACCAAAACCCGATGCCAACACATAAGACGGCGGGTTTCCATCCCGCCGTCCGCGTAACAGCATCTTGTCATTGAACCAAAAAACGAAAAGGGAGGAAAAAACTACAATGACAAACAGCCAAAACACAAAAAGAGCCCTGCTGGCAAGCGCCCTGTCGCTGCTGCTCTGTGTGGCCATGCTGACGGCAACCACCTTCGCGTGGTTTACCGACTCGGTCAAGAGCGGAAGCAACAAAATCGTCGCCGGCAATCTCGACGTGGAATTCGAGTACAAAGATGCAGAAGGAAACTGGAAGCCGGTAACGGCCGACACCAATCTCTTCCTTCCCACCGAAGGCGAGAACGCCACCCTCTGGGAGCCCGGACACACCGAGTATGTGCAGCTGCGCGTCCGCAACGCCGGCTCGCTGGCTCTCAAGTACGACCTTTCGCTGAACATTTACGGCGATGAGGACGGCCTTACCCCCGAGAAGGAATATCCCAACAGCAACGGCGGAACCTTCAAGCTCTCCGATTATCTGGTCTTCAACAAGATCGACTCGGTCGATGCCCCCGCCTCCCGCGAGGATCTCTGGATCACCGACGAAACCGCAGAGAAGGCAGCCATGGGCGCCTCGGCTCTGAACAGCTTTGCGAAAGTGTCCGCTCCCCTTGCTCCGGAAAAAGAGGATGTGTTCACCCTCGCTGTCTACATGCCCACCTGGGTCGGCAACGACGCCAACTATCGCGGCGAAGAGGCTCCCACCATTTTCCTGGGTCTCTCCCTCCACGCCACTCAGTATGCTTCCGAGAATGACAGCTTTGACAACACCTACGACGAAGACGCCTACTTTGCAAACAGCTTTGTCGCCAGTGAAGCCGAGCTGACCGCTGCCCTTGCCGACGCGAAGAGCGGCGATATCATCGCCATCGAAAGCGATATCACCCTGACTGGTTCGCTGACTGTTCCCGCCGGCGTCACCCTGATCGGCAAGAACGGCGCAACCGTTACGGTTCCTACCGAGGGCGGCAATATTATCACCCTTTCCCAAGGCGCCGGCATTGACGGACTGAACTTCAACACCCCCGCTTTCTCTTCCGGAGAATCCAACGCCGTCTACATGACGAACGGCTCCTTTGTCACGGGCTGCAGCTTCACCGGCGCTTTTAACGGCGGCAACGAGGTCAGCCGCGGCATCGTGGTTCAGCCGGGCGCCGAGAATGTCCGGATTGTGAACAACAGCTTTGCCGACCTCCGTCAGCCCGCTTATATCAACAACGGCGCTACCGGTGTGATTGCCGACAATACCGTCACCGGCACGAAAGGCTTTGTGGTCTGCTCCGACTCCAATGTCACCATCACCGGCAACAGCTTTTCCGACAATGTGGTGGATATCGCCATCATTGCAAGCAACACCACGGAAGACAACTATACCGATGTAACCGCCATCAGCATTGCCAACGGCTG
>CAZGQH010000293.1:0-2514 GCA_964527575.1 uncultured Lachnospiraceae bacterium | reverse complement strand
TGTCTCGCTTTTGACCAAAGAATACGGCATCCGCACGATTGTCAGCATGAATCCCATTATGATCGACGGCACCGGTATGTGCGGCGGCTGTCGTTTGACGGTGGACGGCAAAACGAAGTTTGCCTGTGTGGACGGACCGGATTTTGACGGTCATCAGGTGGATTTTGATGAGCTGATCCGCCGGAACAATATGTACCGGGCGGAGGAGAAGGACTCTTTCGAGCGTTATCACACCTGCAATCTGTTCAAGGGTGTGGATTGACCTCTTTTTAGTTTTCAGAAAAGGAAGAAATGAATCATGGCGAATATGCAGAAAGAAAAAACGCCGATGCCTGAGCAGGCACCTGACGTTCGCAATAAAAACTGGGAAGAGGTGGCTATTGGCTACACGGCAGAGCAGGCTATGAACGAGGCGGCGCGCTGTCTCGCCTGCAAAAAGCCTCTTTGTCGGGAGGGCTGTCCGGTTTCGGTGCGTATCCCCGAGTTTCTTGCCGCCGCAGCCAAGGGCGAATTTGAAGAGGCCTACCGGATTCTCAAGAGCACCAACAGCCTTCCGGCTGTCTGCGGCCGGGTATGCCCGCAGGAGAGTCAGTGCGAGGGCAAATGTGTGCGGGGAATCAAGGGCGAGCCTGTGGCCATTGGCCGCGTGGAGCGCTTCTGTGCCGATTATGTGATGAAGCGCTCGGGAGAAAAGGGCGATGCTGCATGCTCCTCTTGCGAGGGTTGTACCGCCTGTGCCTCTCCCCGGAGTGACGGAAAGGGAAAGGTAGCGGTGATCGGCTCCGGCCCCGCAGGACTTTCCTGTGCAGGGGATCTTGCGAAAAAAGGCTATGCCGTGACGATCTTTGAGGCACTGCACAAGGCCGGCGGCGTGCTGGTCTACGGCATTCCGGAGTTCCGTCTCCCCAAAGCCATCGTGGCCAAAGAGATCGAAGAACTGACCAAGCTTGGCGTTCGGATTGAATGCGATATGGTCATCGGCAAGATTCTGTCGGTGGATGAACTCTTTGAAGAGGGCTATCAGGCGGTTTTTGTGGCTACCGGCGCGGGTCTGCCCCGTTTTATGGGCATTCCGGGCGAGAACGCCAACGGCGTTTTCTCTGCCAACGAATTTCTGACCCGCATCAACCTGATGAAGGCTTATCGGGAGGACTACGGCACGCCCATCAAGAAGGGCGCTTCGGTTGCCGTGGTGGGCGGCGGAAATGTGGCCATGGATGCGGCCCGTTCGGCCAAGCGTTTGGGAGCGGAGAATGTTTACATCGTCTATCGCCGGGGTGAGGCCGAGATGCCTGCCCGTCGGGAGGAGATTCATCATGCGAAAGAAGAAGGTGTGACCTTCTGTTATCTCACCAATCCGACCCGCATTGAAACCGACGAGGCGGGCGCCGTGAAGGCCATGACCTGTGTGAAAATGGAGTTGGGCGAGCCCGATGCCTCAGGTCGCCGCTCGCCGGTGGAAGTGCCCGGTTCGGAGTTCTCCCTTCCGGTGGATACCGTGATCATCGCGGTGGGCACTGCCCCCAATCCCCTGATTCGGATGACCACACCCGGGCTTGACACCGACCGTCGGGGCTGCATTATCACCTCAGACGGTACCACCACGACCCGCACCGGCGTTTATGCCGGCGGCGATGCGGTGACCGGCGCGGCGACGGTGATCCTCGCGATGGGTGCCGGCCGGGAGGCCGCCGCCCGGATCGACGCCTACATTCAGGGGTTGAAGGGTTGAGCTACCCCAAAGAACCTTTTTGAAAAAAGGTTCTTTGGAATCTCCAAAAACTTTTGAAAAGGGAAAAGAATTGGATTTTATATGCCGCAAGTCCCTCCTGCCGATTCGGCGGGAGGGACTTGTGCTGTGTGAAGAGGCGGTTATTTCCGGAAAGAAAAAGTGTAAGGGGGAATATGCGGGCAAAGAGGCGTTGATATGGTGCAAAGCGCTCTCTGCAAAGGAGGGCGTTCAGGAGCGGCAAAGGTAGCCCGAAGGGGAAAGGTCAGAGGGGTGTGATGGACAGCGGAGAGGATGCTCGTTCGGCCGTCTCTTTTTTCCATTCGGCGGCGCGGCTATAAAGCGGCGGGAGCAGGGAGGCGGGGACATGGAGATTGCCGAAGCCCTTTCCCAGTGCGATATGGGGCTTGATGGTGCCGTGAAAGTCGCTGCCACCTGAGAGGAGAAGGTCGAGCTCTTCCGCAAAGCCGCGATAGCGAACGCCCATCTCCTCGTCATATTCGGTATAGTAGCCCTCGATGCCGTCCAGGCCGAAGGCTTTCAGCTTTTTCAGGTAGGAAAAAAGTGCCTCGTCGTCGAGGCGGATCAGGTGGAGATGCGCCAGAATAGCCACACCGCCGGCGCGGTGGATGATCTCAATGGCCTCCCGGTCGGTAAACGGATGCTCGCCGGTATACGCCGGGCGTCCGCTGGCGAGATAGCGGTCAAAGGCTTCCGGTACCGATGCGGCATAGCCTTTTTTCACCATAATCTTGGCGAAATGCCCCCGACCCACGATTCCGTGC
>CAZGQH010000292.1:0-2519 GCA_964527575.1 uncultured Lachnospiraceae bacterium | reverse complement strand
GGGCTGAAGAACACGCATTTCGAAAATCCCCACGGCCTTTCCGACGAGGAGCACTATACCACCGCCTACGAGCTGGGGGTACTTGCCGCCCATGCCATGGAAAACGATCTCTTTGCCAAGGTCTGCTCGACCAAGAGCTACACCTTTGCCGGGGAGGGGATCACCCGGAGCTTTTCCAACCACAATCGGATGCTCTCGTCCTATCCGGGGGCAATTGGCGTGAAGACCGGCTTTACCAAGGCCACCGGACGCTGTCTTGTCACCGCCGCCGAGCGGGACGGGGTGAGACTGATTGCGGTCACCCTCGACGCGCCCGACGACTGGAACGATCACCGTGCGATGCTCGATTACGGTTTTTCGCAGCTTGAGTGCCTGTCGCTTGCGGCACCGGGTGCTTTTTCCTATGAGCTGCCGGTGGTGAACGGAGCGGCCCCTCAGGTGACGGCGGTCAACCGGGATGCCCTCTCGCTTGTTATGCGGAAGGATCACGGGGAGATCACTCACCGGGTGGAGCTGCCGGCTTTTCACTATGCCGGAATAGCCGAGGGTACTCCTCTGGGGCGGGTAGTCTTTTACGAGGACGGAAAGAAAATCGGAGAAGTGGCCTTAGTGGCAGGCTCTTCGGTGGAAAAGATCGAATACGAAAAATCCTTTGGAGAAAAGCTGAAGGATCTGTTGGGATTTTCTTAAACCGAAGGCATCTTGGCACCCGGTGTGCCGGGTACCAAGATGCGAAAATGCACCGGGGATTCGGTGTGCCGGGTACCAAGATGCGAAAATGCACCGAAGATTCGGTGCGTCGGGTACCAAAAAGCCCAGTGCGCCGGGGATTCGGTGTGTGGGTGCAATGTGCGCCGGGTGCCCGATATTCCGGGCCGGTACATATCCGGCGGGGAGGATGAAAATGGAGCGGGACATAAAAATACAGAAATATCTGGCGGTCTGCGGTCTGATGAGCCGCCGGGCCGCCGAGCGGGAGATCGCCGCCGGTCTTGTGAAGATCAACGGCGAGCCTGCCGAGATCGGGCAGCGAATCGATCCCGTCCGGGATCGGGTGGAGTACAAAGGGGCGGTGGTGGTCAAAAAACGGGGCGTTCACCACACCTACCTGATGCTCAACAAGCCGGCAGGCTATGTGACCACCATGAACGACGACAAGGGCCGCAAGAGTGTGGCGGAGCTGGTGGCCGATGCGGGCTGCCGGGTCTATCCCATCGGCCGGCTCGATATGGATTCCGAAGGGCTTTTGCTCTTTACCGACGACGGGGAGCTGGCCAATGCGCTGACCCATCCCCGCCATAGAATTCCCAAATTCTACGATGTGACGGTGGAGGGGGCGGTCAACCGCCCCACTCTGATTAAGCTCTCCTCCGAAATGGAGATCGACGGCTATCACATTCAGCCGGTGAACTGCGCGATTCTGAAGAAAAGTCCCGAGAAGACCCTTCTCCGAATGACCCTTTACGAGGGACGAAACCGGCAGATCCGGAAGATGTGCGAGCAGTGCGAGCTGACGGTCAAGCGGCTGCGCCGGGTGGCTCTGGGAGATCTGGAGCTGGATGTGGCCAAGGGAAAGTGGCGCTATCTCAACAAGGATGAAGTGGACCGTCTGAAGGAGGCCTGCGGCCTTCTTGACGGGCCGAGGAAAGAAGGCGGGCGGACAGCCCCCAAAAGGAGGATACGCTAATGCTCAGCATTCTTCCCATCGAGACGAAAGAGGAGCAGGAGCGCATTATGGCGCTCTGCGGTATTCCCTACCGGAAGGCCTGTCTTGCTTATGCGGCCTATGACGAAGAAAGATTGGTCGGCGGGGCGCAGTTCTATTTTCAGAATCGCTGCTGCTATCTGACCGATATCAAAAATCCCGACGGGGTAAAGGACGAGGAGGCGCTCTTCATCATGGGGCGCGGGCTTCTCAACTTCGTGGATCGCTGCGGAATCCACGATGCCTATCTTGCCGAGCCGGATCGGGTCGGGGAGGCGCTTCGCCTGCGGATCGGGTTCTTTCCCGACGGGGAGGGGCGGTTTTATATGAATCTCCGGGGTTTTTTTGAGGGAAAGCACGACCACCGCTAAAGAATGGTCGGAACAGAGAAAATGGAAAGCCGGGTCGGGCGCACAGAACAGCGCCTGACCCGGCTTTTGGTTTTTTGGCGAAAGGGGAGGCGGGCAGGAAGCGGGGGCGTACGGATTGAAATATTATACAGCGTATTATACAGCGGAGTGACGGGAAGCGGTCACTCCGCTTTTTTTGTTGGGGAGATTTTCTGTGGGTTAGTGGGGGGATGGGCAGGGTGTGATTTTTTTGAGTGATAGCGGGTGTAGGATAGGGTTGCGAAGGAAAGTGAGGCAGCTTTCTTTCGCGGGAAGGGCACAGGGACAATGCGAGAAAAGACAGGGAAGACGCGGAATAGACGCGGAAGAAGAGAGAAGGGGAGAAAGGAGAAAAGACGATGGGAGCGGCATATCGGAAGAAATACTGCGAAGCGGTGCTGAAGCACTTTTCGACCATGCGGGAA
>CAZGQH010000291.1:0-2523 GCA_964527575.1 uncultured Lachnospiraceae bacterium | reverse complement strand
AAGACCTTCACCGAGAAGGAAATCCCCTCTTCCCTCGATGATTCCGCACTCCCCACCGATTCGGTCAAAAAGCCCTATCGCAAAGCGAAGATGTAAGAGGAGGCTGAGAGAAAATGAAACTGGACAGAGTAATTGCAGTACGCAACAGCAAGACCGTCTATCGTGACGGCGACAACTGTATCAAAGTTTTTGACGCCGATTATTCCAAGGCAGATGTCCTCAACGAAGCGCTGAATCAGGCGCGGATTGAGGACACCGGCCTCAACATTCCGAAGATCAAAGAGGTCATGACCATCGACGGCAAGTGGGCCATCGTTTCGGAATATATCAAGGGCAAGACCCTTGCCCAGCTGATGCAGGAAAATCCCGACAAGAAGGATGAATACATGAACCTCTTTGTGGATCTCCAGCTCTCGGTTCACGCCAAGACCTGCCCCAACCTGAACAAGCTAAAGGACAAAATGAACGCCAAGATTGCCAAAACCGATCTTGACGCCACCACCCGCTACGACCTGCACACACGGCTTGAGGGTATGCCCAAGCACAACAAGGTCTGCCACGGCGACTTCAACCCCTCCAACATCATCATTACCGAGGACGGCACTCCCTATATCCTCGACTGGTCCCACGCCACCCAGGGCAATGCTTCTGCCGACGCCGCCCGCACCTACCTTCTTTTCTGGCTTGCCGGCGATATCGAAGGCGCTAAGCAGTATCTCGATCTCTTCTGCCAGAAGAGCAATACCGCCAAGCAGTATGTGCAGAAGTGATGCCCATCGTTGCAGCCTCCCAGTCGGTGAAGGGAAATGAAAAGGAGCGTCAGTTCCTGCTTTCCTGGGTCAATGTTGTCGATTACGAGTAATGCCTTTTTCAGGCAACGAAGGAGAAAATAGTATGAAAATTACCGTTTGTATCGGTTCTTCCTGTCATATCAAGGGCTCTCGCCAGGTAGTGGAGCAGCTGCAGTATCTGATCTCTGAAAACAATCTGAAGGATCGGGTGGAGCTCAGCGGAACCTTCTGCATGAGCAAATGCCAACAGGGCGTCTGCGTCACGGTGGACGACCGCTTCTTCTCGGTGAGCCCCGAGACCACCAAGGCCTTCTTTGAGGCCGAGGTCCTCTCCAAGGTGTAAGGCGATGCTGATCGTCCAGATTTGCGTCGGCAGCTCCTGTCACATCAAAGGCGCACCCGAGATTGTGGAGCTTTTAAAGAAAGAAGTCGAATTGAATCATCTTGAGGACGAGGTTGTGCTTACCGGTAGCTTCTGCACCGGTAAGTGCAACCGTATCGGCGTTACGGTCACCGTAAACGACGACATCTATACCGGTATTACCAGAGATAACTTCCGGGAGTTCTGGAACGAGAAAATTCGGAAGGCTCTTGAGAATCAAAGGAGTTGACGCTCATGGCCAACTGTTTGACACTGAAAAAATCCAACTGTAAAAACTGTTACAAGTGTATCCGGCATTGTCCGGTGAAATCGATCCGCTTTTCAGGCAATCAGGCGCATATTATCGGAAACGAGTGCATCCTCTGCGGTCAGTGCTTTGTGGTCTGCCCTCAGAACGCCAAGGAAATTACCAGCGAAGTGGAAAAGGCAAAGGTACTGATTCAGAGCGGCGATCCGGTCATTGTCAGTCTGGCGCCCTCCTTCATCGCCAATTATGATGGTGTGGGAATTGCCTCCATGCGGGAGGCGCTGAAGCAGCTCGGCTTCTTCGATGTGGAGGAAACCGCCATCGGTGCCACCATTGTCAAAACCGAATACGAGCGGCTCCTGCGGGAAGAAGGGCGGGATATTGTCATTTCCTCCTGCTGCCACTCGATCAATCTTCTGATTCAGAAGTATTTTCCGGCAGAGCTTCCTTATCTTGCGGATGTGCTGTCTCCCATGCAGGCGCATTGTCAGGATATCAAAAAGCGCTATCCCAAGGCTAAGACCGTATTTATCGGTCCCTGCCTTGCCAAAAAGGACGAAGCGGAGCATTACGAGGGACTCGTGGATGCGGTGCTAACCTTTGAGGAGCTGACGAACTGGCTGAGGGAAGCCCGTGTGGAGCTGAAGGCCGAGCTTGACGAAACCGAAGAGAGCCGCGCCCGTTTCTTCCCGACCACGGGAGGGATTCTGAAAACCATGGCGCAGGATGCACCCGGTTATACATATCTCGCCCTCGACGGGGTAGAGAACTGTATCGAAGCGCTGAAGGATATCGAAAGCGGCAAAATCCATCACTGTTTTATTGAAATGTCGGCCTGTGTGGGAAGCTGCGTGGGCGGCCCGGTCATGGAGAAGTACCACAGAAGTCCGGTGAAGGACTATATGGCAGTGGCCAAGTATGCCGGAAAGCGTGATTTTACGATCGACGAGGTGGATGCGATCTCGGTAAGAAAGCATTTTGCCATGATCGAAAAGCATCTTGCGACCCCCAGCGAGACCGAGATCAACAGCATTCTTCGTCAGATGGGCAAGGTAAAGCCCAGCGATGAGCTGAACTGCGGTTCCTGCGGCTACAACACCTGC
>CAZGQH010000290.1:0-2525 GCA_964527575.1 uncultured Lachnospiraceae bacterium | reverse complement strand
CGGGAGCGGCATACAATAAAAAGGGCGGCGTGTTTATGGGGAAGACAGGTTTCGAAAAGGCGCTTGGTGAGAAGGTTACGCCGTCTATGACGCGAGTGGGATGTGTAAAGAAAAATAAAGCTAAAGGAGAGCTTAGACTATGGCAGCAATTTCAGGCAGCGTGTACTTGGATCGCGATCGAAACGCTGCACTTTCCGCAGGGGATACGGGAATTGCCGGAATCCCTGTGGTTCTTCAGAACCGCGCGAACAATCGGCGGCTTACGGTGTTGACCGACGCCGCAGGCGGCTTTTCTTTTTATAATCTGCCGGCAGGGGAATACCGCCTTGTGGAGGCCTATGGGACTTCCGGCGGACTTCCGGGTCCCGGCAATTTTGATCATGCGGTTGTGGGACCGATTCCCGTGGGGAAAAATCCCCCCATAACCGCAGCAGCCAATCCGCCCCCCGGTGCTACGAATCTCGATTCGGTCACGCCTGATACCCTTTTTCTGACGGTGGGAGAGACCGATCTGTCGGGGATTTTCTTCTTCAACGGGCCGGTAATCTATTCTCCCATCGAAGGTATTCTTGACCCCTGCGCCTCGGTTTGCGGGAAAAATCATATTACGGCGGCGGATGGGGGAACCTTCGGCAGTTTTTCGGCGGGAACGCCTGCCAACACGGGGGCAGCCACCGAGCCATATCCCGGTGTGGTGCCCGATTTTCGTTATGTTCTGCCGAGTCCGACGGCATATTCGCCTTATCCCGGCGAATATACGGTACAGAATATCATGAACAATTCGGTCAGCGCCGTGGAGGGAAACTGGTGGCGGATTGCCGACCACACAACCGGCAATGAGACCGGGAGGATGATGATCGTCAATGGGAACAATCCCGGTGCGGTCTTTTTCCGGACAGAGGTGCCGGTGCTTCCCAACCGGAGCTATCTCTTTACCGCCTGGATTCTGAATCTGGTCAAGATGCCCGATTACGCCTCTCCGAAGCTGGGTGTACGGGTGCTCGATCAGAAGGGAGGAGAGATCTACAGCGCCTCGCTGGGAGCAGAGATTCCGACAAATCCGGTTTTGCCGGAGTGGAAGCAGATCGGCAGCGTAATAGGTTCTATGAACAACAACGCTCTGACTGTGGAGTTTCTCAGTGAGGGGCCGGAGGAGGCGGGCAACGATTATGCAATCGACGATATTGCCTTTCAGGAAATCCTTCTGCCGCAGATTGTCCCCGAGAAGAGTGCCGATGTCTCGCGGACAGAGGTGGGGGCAAGCTTCCGTTATACCGTGACGCTGGGAAATCCCTGCTGTCAGCCGCTGACCGGGCTCTTTTTCCGCGACAGGCTGCCCGAGGGCTTTTCTTTCATTCCCGGCAGTCTCTTTGTGAACGGCAATCCCCGGTCGGATGCCGACCCGAATACTGGCTTTTCTCTCGATGACCTGCCGGGCGGGGAAAAGGCGGAGGTGACTTTCGAAGTTAAGGTCGACCGGATGCCCGATCCCAATCCGGCGATGAACCGTGCAGTTATCGGTTACCGCTATTCGCCGGTGGAGGGAGGCATTCCCATGGAGTTTGAGGCGATCTCCAACGATCTGCCGGTGGAGGTGGCCGCGCTTTCTGCCGATCTTTCGATCGAAAAGAGCGCGCCTGCTTCGGTAAATCCGGGGGAGCTGCTCCTCTATACCGTCACGCTGGCCAGCGCCGGTCCGTCGGCGGCGATGGATACGGTGTTTCTTGACGATCTGCCGGTGGGTCTTTCCGATTGGGAAATCTCTCATGACGGAGGCGCCAGCTGGCATCCTTTTTCCGGTCGCTACAGCCTGGGAAGAATGGCGCCGGGAGAACATGTTAAGCTGTCTCTTCGCGGGCGGGTAACGGCGGGCGGCGGCTTTATCCGCAATATCGCTCTGGTGGAGAGCAGCACGCCCGATCCCAATCCGGACAACAATCATGCCTCGGTCGAAACCGAGGCGGCGGCTTCTTCTGCGGATCTTTCGATCAGTAAGCGCGGCCAGCCGACCGCGGCCTTTCCGGGAGAGTTTCTGACCTATACCCTCACCGTGACAAACCGGGGGCCGGGCAGCGGGGAGGGGGTTCTGGTATATGACGCCCTCCCGCCCGAGCTTATCGATACCGAGCTCTCGCTTGACGGAGGCTCCACTTGGGTTCCTGCCGTCAATCCGATTTCACTGGGAAGACTGCCGGCAGGGGAGAGTCGGATTCTTCTTTTGCGCGGAAAGGTGGCAGAGGGCTCCTGTGGGATCATCTCCAATACCGCGGTCGTGACCGGCGCCACCCCCGACCCCGATCCCGGGAACAACACCTCCTCGGTCAATCTGCCGGTGAAGACGGGAGCGGATCTCTCGATCCGAAAGACGGTGGAGACGCGCTCGCCACTCTCCCGCTGCTATCTGGTCTACCGGCTGACCGTGACCAACGCCGGGCCGCAGATTGCCCGACAGGTGACGATTACCGACAAGCTCCCCGCCGGTCTTTCCCGACCGGTCTTCTCCACCGATGAGGGGAAGACCTGGC
>CAZGQH010000289.1:0-2529 GCA_964527575.1 uncultured Lachnospiraceae bacterium | reverse complement strand
GGGGAAGGAGCTTCCGGAGCTGACTCTCCCGGTGATCGGCGCCTTCAACATGGCAAACGCCATGGCGGCTCTTGCCGCCGCTCTCGTCCTCGGCGTGCCTTACGGGGCGGCACGGACGGCACTTCAGAGCTTTGAGGGGGCTCACCGGCGCTTTGAGGTCCTCTACCGGGGAAAGGACGTCACCGTTGTCGACGACTATGCCCACCACCCCTCGGAGCTCACCGCGACCCTGACCGCTGCCCGGGCGCTCTCTCCCGGACGTCTGATCACGGTCTTTCAGCCCCATACTTATTCCCGCACCCACGACCTCTTTGCTGACTTTGTCCGGGCGCTGTCGCTCGCCGACCTTGTCTATGTGGCCGACATCTATGCCGCCCGGGAGACCGATACGAAAGGGGTGTCCGCGGGGCTCCTGGCCGAGGCGATCGGGGAGAAGGCCGCCTATGTGGGGGACTTTGATGCGATTGCCGATGCCCTTATTAAGGAGATGCGGCAGGGCGATCTGATACTCACCATAGGAGCCGGCAATGTCGATCGGGTGGGCAAGGCCTTTGTCAGGCGTCTGACCGGAGAAAAAGCAGAGGAGCAGGGGTCAGAGGGCGGCAAGAAGTGCTAACACCCGATCCTTCGCGAGCGCCGCGGCCTTTTTCACATTGGCCTCGAAGCTTGCGATTCCTGTGTGGTCGGCGGTATCGCTGACGGCGCGGACCGCGAGGAAGGGAAGCTTATGTACATAAGAGACCTGTGCGGCCGCCGCCGTCTCCATATCGGCGGAAAGAGGAGAAAACCTCTCCCGGAGAGCCGTTCGGGCGTCGTTGTCGATAAAGGCCTCTCCGGTGACCATCGTTCCGAAGAAAACTTTGGGATCGTTCTGCCAAAGAGTTTTGGCCGTCCCGAGCAGCTTTTCGTCGGCAGGAAAATAGATTGAGGGCATCCAGGGGTGAAAGTCGGTGAGAATGTCCTCCGCCATGTCGTGATGCGCCGCCCGTTCCCCCACGACAATATCGAAGAGCGAAAGACGCGGGTCGATTCCGCCCGCGACCCCGGCGTTGACAATCGCCTCCACGCCGAAATGATCGATGAGAATCCTGGCGGCAATGGCGGCATTGACCTTGCAGACGCCGCTGTAGAGGGTTACGACTTCGTGGCGGCCGATTGTTCCCTCATAAAAGCGCAGCATGGCCCGCTCGGTGATTTGAGGCTCGTGAAGACAGGGCAGAAAGGGCGCCAGCTCGTCATCGCCGGCACATAAAATTCCGATTTTCATAAAAACTCCGGTTCCCGTGAAAATATGATATAGCGGTATTATAGCATAAAACAAAAGACGCCGCAAGCAACAGTAACAGCAAAAAAGAAAGACCCGCAGAAAATATGGCGGGAAAAAACGAGGTATTTCAACTATGGCAGAGATTTTCCGAGGCATGACCGCCGACGGTTCGGCACAGATTCTGGTCATCAACTCCAAGGATATGGTCGAGGAGGCCATCCGCATCCATAAAACCACCCCTACCGCCACTGCTGCCCTGGGGCGGGTGCTCACCGCTGCCTCCCTGATGGGCACCACTCTGAAGGACAAGGGCAACTCGCTTTCGGTCAATTTCCGGGGGGACGGGCCCTGCGGTCATGTGCTGGCGGTTTCCGACTATATGGGCAATGTGCGGGGCTATATCCAAAACCCCCACATCGACCTGCCCCTCAACGCCAAGGGCAAGTTGGACGTGGGGGGCGCCGTGGGCAAGGGCAGTCTTGTGGTCATTAAGGATACCGGTGAGAAAGAACCCTACAACGGCATCACCAATATCGTTTCGGGAGAGATCGCCGAGGATATCACCCATTATTATGCAGAAAGCGAGCAGATCCCGACGGTCTGTGCGCTGGGCGTTTTAGTCGGCCGGGACGGGCACTGTCAGGCGGCCGGCGGCGTCATGATCCAGCTGCTTCCCTTCGCCGACGAGGAGACGGTGGCAAAGCTTGAGAAAAATATTGAGGCGCTCTCGAACCTCTCGCGCCTCTTTGACGAGGGCAAGACCAATCGGGAAATCGCCGACATCGCTCTTGCCGGCATTGAATACAACGAGTTTGACCGGCTGGAGGTGGGGTATCGCTGCACCTGCTCCCGCAAGCGGGTAGGGCGGGCGCTCCTCACCCTGAGTCCTTATGAACTCTATAACATCCTGGTCAAGGATAAGGTCATGAAGGTCAACTGCCAGTTCTGTGACCGGGTCTATGAGTTTGACGGGGCAGACATCGAAAAGCTCCGGGAGGATGCGAAGCGCGAGGCCGAGGGCGAAGGAGAGAACTGATCTTATTCGGAAAAGGGATGTTTTTTACCGAAAAATCATCCCTTTTCCGGTAAAAAGTGCCTGCTTTGCACCGGCTTTCCAATCTTCAAAAAAAATTGAAAAAAATCCGCAAAAGGTGTTGACAAACAGAATCGACTATGCTATAATAACACTCGCCGCGATGATAAACGCACGGGAGCATAGCTCAGCTGGGAGAGCATCTGCCTTACAAGCAGAGGGTCATAGG
>CAZGQH010000288.1:0-2533 GCA_964527575.1 uncultured Lachnospiraceae bacterium | reverse complement strand
AAGATCACCTGTGTCTCGCCGGGGAAACGATAGCCCAGCTTTCGCATCATCTGAACGATGTAATCGTCGGTCACATCGATGGCAAGATCATGCTCCAGCCTCTCGTTTTCCTTCAAAAGCACATCCCGCTTCGCCTCCAACTCCCGCAGCTCTTCTTTCTTATCGTTGATGCGGATCTGTGTGGTGATGATTGTAACCAGCGCCACCGTAGCCAGAGAGATACCGATGATCCAGAGAAAAACCTTTTTTTTCATGAACATTGTCCTTTCGGTTTTGAACTAAAGCCGCCGAAGCCCTGCGGCATATCCATGCTTTCCAAGCTCCCGCAGCTTTTCCAAAAGCTTTTCGGTTTTCCGCCGACGGCGGCGGAGGGAAAGCGCCTTTCCAAGCGCCGCAAACCAGCCGAAGAGAAGCTTTATCGGCGGGAGAAGAATCCTTTTTCCCACAAAAGAGAAGATATCCCGGAGTCTGGCGGTCAGCCATTCGAGAAAACCCAGAAAAAAGCGGGAGAGCGTGACCCGGTAGAGAGCAAAGCCAAACGCCCCCAAAACAAAGGAGGAAAAACGCACCTTGCCGCTGTTGGTCACATAAAAGAGAATCGCGGCCGTAACCCCGACAAAAACGAAAAAGAGAAAATCTTCTATCGAAACAAGAATCCCATCGAAAAGGCGGGAAGCTTTCTTTTTCGGCCGGCGGTGCCGCCGGGAGAGGCGAAAAAAATCGTAGAGCGCCCCGAACAGAAACCCCAGCACCAGCGAGGAAAGAAGCAGGATCAGAAGCTTTTTCTGGGAGAGATAGAGGCTCATTTACGCCGTCCGAAAAGGCCGCGGCGAGTCGAGGCCGTCCGATCGATGTAGAACACGCCGTTGACCGTTCCCTCAAGAACCACTGCCCCCGATTCGATATCCATCTTTTTCACCCGGAGCTCTTCCCCTTCTACCGTCAAAAGGCCGAGAGAAGTCGAGAGACTCACCCCCGATTCATCAAAAGAGAGGACATCGATCACGCCGTTCAGCGCGATGGTTTTTCTGTCGGTTATCACAATATTGCCCGAGGCTTCGGGTTGTTTGGCATTCATCATGGGTCATCCTTTCACCGTAATGGAGGGTCAGGCAGTGCGATGCCTCCCCATCCATTCCTATGCGAAAGAAAGCCGCCTTATTCCTGGGAGATGACCTCAAACATCGAGGAGGCGTCGGCCTTGCCCACATGCTCCTTCACATCGGTGACCCGTACGGTGAGGGTGCGCTGACCGAATTTGATTTCGATCACATCCCCCTCCTTCACGTCGTAGGAGGCCTTGACTACCTTGCCGTTGACCGACACGTGCGCGCCGTCGCAGGCGTCGTTGGCCACCGTACGCCGCTTAATCAGACGGGAGACCTTGAGATATTTATCGATTCTCATCCTGAAAACTCCTTTTTTGACTTGACTGTAAGCTGGCTTGAAAACAACTTTTCTTATAAGCAGGCTGAATTGTCAGCAGAGAGAGAGCCGCATCGCCGGCTTTCACGGGAACGACCAGAACTTTTATTTTTCTTCTGCTTCCTTCACTTCCCGGATCCGCCGCTCGCAGGCGTCGTAGAGCGCCTTTTCCGGGTCGATACCGTTCTCGCCGCAGAGGGCAGCAAGGTCGTAGAGCATGTCCCCCAGCCGCTCTTCCAAAGGCTGGCCGAAGCCGCCCTTTGCCGATTTTTTGGCGATCTTCGCTGCCCGCATCAGCGAGGGAAGCGAACGGGACACCGAGTCGAGCGTCTCGTTCACACTGGTCTGATGCTTGGTCTCGGCCTTGATCCGATCCCAGTTGACCAGCACATCGGCCGAACCGGCCACTTCAACCTCACCAAAAACATGGGGATGGCGGACAATCAGCTTCCGGCAGATCTCGTCGGCCACATCCGCGAAGGTGAACTCCCCCGCCTCCTCGGCAATCCGGGCGTGGAAAACCACCTGAAGCAGCACATCGCCCAATTCTTCCCGCATCAGCGGCAGATCCTCCCGGTCGATGGCCTCGATCACCTCGTAGGTCTCCTCAATAAAATTCTGCCGGATCGAGTGATGGGTCTGCTCTCTGTCCCAGGGACAGCCCTTCTCCGAGCGAAGGAGGGCGAGGATCTCCAGAAGATCCTCCACCCTGTATCGTTCTTTGTTTTTTAATTCTTCTGCCGTCAGCATGGAAATCATCCTTTCTTTTCGATACACTTTGATAAAATCAATTAAATTTACGGCTTCAACAGATGCATTTTTTCAAGCCGCGCAATATTTTTTTCCGAAATGCCGAAGCACTTGGCGTCCTCCCGGGTGACGCAGCCGAGGGCCCGCATCGCAATAAGGAATACCATAACCGCGGCTGCCACCGAAAGCAGCGCAGCCGGCTTTTCTCCCAGTCCAAAGTGGACAAAGAGCCGATAGCTCACTGCTGCGGCAAGCGCCGTGGGAAGAGAGGCCGCAAAGGGACGGGCGAGAAGGGAGAAGAGCGAAAGCCCGCCGGTCACATAAGAGAGATAGGCGAGGTCGAGGGCCGCCACCACCC
>CAZGQH010000287.1:0-2558 GCA_964527575.1 uncultured Lachnospiraceae bacterium | reverse complement strand
GGTCCCGTGTCGGACTGGGTCCCGCTCTGGGGCTGGCTGCGCGGCATCGTGATGACCGCAGCGCGTCAGGAATACTGGAAAACCGGCATCCTGCTCCTGCTTACGGTCGGAACCTCGGTGCTTCTGGGCTGGTTCATCTGGCATATCAGGGTCGACTTTTACGAAGATGCCATGGCGAAATCGCAGGAGACCGCGGAACGGACGGCAGCCATGCAGGGAAAGACCCAGCCTGCCCGCAAGAAGGAGCGCGCCGACCGCTACCGCCGCGACGGGCTGACCTTCGGCTCGGGTGCGCGGATGTTCTTCTGCAAATCGGTCTATAACCGCTTCCGGTTCGCCACGCTTGGTGTCTTTACAAAAACCGGAATCACGTATCTGTTTCTTGCGGTTGCCGTTGCCCTCTTTCTCCGGCTCGGACCGCACATGGATTTCTTTCCGGCAATCGGGGTTCTGCTCGCGGTGTGTGCCTTTTTCCGTTCGATGGGGAATCCGTTGGCACAGGAGGTGGAAAAGGTGTATTTCACCACGGTGCCAGCCAACCCGTGGGCAAAGGTCATCTGGTCTCTGCTCGGCGGCAGTCTGGACTGCGCGCTGGACGTTCTCCCGGCAACTGTTGTGGCGGCACTGCTGTTGCGGGCATCCCCGATGCAGGCGATCGCGTTCTTTCTCCTTGCCGTTGCGGTCGACTTCTATGCCGCAAACGTCATGCTCTTCATCGAGCTTTCCCTGCCGACCTCCGTTGCGCTTCAGCTGAAGCAGTCCCTGACCGTTCTCTTCGTCTATTTCGGGATCCTGCCCATCGCGGGTATTGTCATCGTCGGGGCATTGCTGGGGTTCCTGACTCTTGCGATCTTTGTGGCGGCGTTTGCCGGACTTGCAGTCGGAGGTGTTTTTTACGCCTTCAGTCCGATGTTCCTGCAATACAGCAGAAAGTAACCGACGGCAAAAAGGACCCGCCGGACGGCTCTTGTTGAGCTGTCCGGCGGGTCCTTTTTGCAGGATTGCAGAACCGATTATGCAAAAGCGCATTTTTCTGACTGTTTTTCAGAAATTCTCCCGGTTCCAGCCCCACATTTCGGAAAAGGAATAGTTGATATACACATGGTCGGGCTGAATGTTCAGCTCCTCGGAAAAGATCCGGCAGATTTCCGCGGTCATTTTCTCCGTTACCGCCGCCTCCGCCGAGCCGAACAGCTGGACCTCCACCATCGCAATCGGAAAACTGTTGTAGCCCCGGAACCACATCCGGCAATTGTCAGTGAAATTCAGCATCAGCCAGTATTCACTCTTCCCGGGGAACAGAGAGATGGCTTTCCCCAGCTTTTCCTTGAGATTTGTCTCCTTTTCCGGAGTCAGACGAATATTCAGCTTTGTATCAATAAACGGCATTGTTTCTCCTCCACCCTTTCTTTTTCCGGTTTTCCGCCGGTACTATTATAGCACGCATCCTTCCGTTTGTCAAGGGGCAGCGCCGGGCATCGGCGGCGTCTCAGTATCTCTCTCAGTCAGGATATAAAACGACCGCTCCGCCGCTTTGCAGGCATCCGGCAGCATGTCCATCAAAAAAAACCGTTTTTTTAAGAAAAAGTTAAAAAAAGGTATTGACAACATCTTTTTTTCATGGTAGAATAATATTACAACAAATTCTTTTTTTCTGGAGGGGAAAAATATGAACAAAATTGACACCGCGGCATCCAAGGGATTCCGCATCGCGTCCCGTCTTGTCGGCTACATCGGACTCGGACTCTGCCTCATCATTTTCATCCTCGGCTATGCGATGCCGAAAGGCTTCTGGATCGACAGTGTCCAGAAAATGTACATTGAGCTGCCTGATGGATTGAGCGCACTGGAAGGCTGGAACCGCCTTGATCTTGCCGCCAACCAGAACAAGCTGATCATCCTTGCCGTTGTTGCCGGCGCCATCCTCGTCATCGCCATTCTCTTCCGTATCATCAGCGCCTGCAGCAAGACCACCGTTGAGGACGCGGTTGCCGAAGAGTGCGGAAAGGTCGTTGAGGACACCGTAAAGGAAATCTCCAAGAAAGACAAGAAGGACGGAAAGGCTGCCGAAAAAGAAGAGAAGAAGCAGGGAAAGGTCGCCGCTTATCTGAACGAGAAAGCCAAGAAGGTCATTCCCGAAGACAAGATGCCCTATGTGGAAAAGGCACAGGATTTCGTGAAGAAGTATTCCACCGTGATCCTGACAAGCGCCGCTACGCTGGCAGGTGTTGCCCTTCTCTCCAGCATCAGGTCCAACAGACGCCGCAATGCGGAGCGCCGGAAATTCCTGCGCAATCTGCTGTGATCCGATCCTGCAAAAAAACTCGCGGAAAACCGCGAGTTTTTTTTTGATTCCTCTTGACAGAGCGAGAAAAAAATGCTATGATATATATAGTGACGGTACGCGAGCGTCCGGCAGCGTATCGGGAATTTTTGAAGAAGGGGAAATCTGAAAATGAAAAGTACAAAGTCCGGAAAACTTCTTACCGCATCCAGGCTGGTCGGTTATATTGGCATCGGTGTCTGCCTGCTGGCAGCCTTCCTTTACCTGCTGCTTC
>CAZGQH010000286.1:0-2575 GCA_964527575.1 uncultured Lachnospiraceae bacterium | reverse complement strand
GGGCCCGAAGAGCAGGGCGCCTCCGATGTCGAACAGGCCGGCCGGTAAAGGAAGAATGACTACCTGTAAAAGGATCAGCAGAAAGAATATGACCGGCCCCCAGGAACCGAAGGAGCGCATGGTCTCGCGCAGACTGTCCAGCGATTCGAATTTCTGCAGAAATCCGGTACGGTAAAGAAGACTGTGACCGACCACATAGAAAAATAGCAGAAGGGAGGCAAGAATGAAAAGCCGGTAAAGGAAGGGGTGCTTCTGCCGATTGGTCAGGAGTGTGCCGGTGAAAAGGAAGATCGCGACTGCCAAGAGGCTCCCGTAAAACGCCGGATGAAGAAAAGAAAGAAAGGCATAGATTCCGACTGCCGAGAGGAGGTTGAGTCCGGTCAGAATACCCTTTTGAAGAATGGTTTTTTTATCTTTATTTTTCATAATTTATTTGGAAAAGGGAGGGGTCGGAAAACGTGTTAGAGCGGGGGTAAATAAGAAAGATCCCTTTTTCGAAGTTTGTCCATTTTTGATAGGATCTATTGATAAAAACATTATATCCGTCCGATCCGGATAAGTCAAGTAGTTTTTCTATAAAACGGGCGAGCTGCTTTGGAGGCAGAAAGCAAGGTGGTCTTTTGGGAATAACTGCTCAAGAGAATACGCCGTTTCTCTCGATTTTTGTCTGGGTTAGCCGTTGTATTCCTGTAGGATTTGTGATAGAATAACGCCGGTTTTATAAGGTTGATTCTGTGATTTAAATTCGAAACCGGGTGATTTTGATGAATACGAATGAAACCGCGAAAAAGGGGCTTTGGGGCCGTCTGTCTAAGCTGGGAAAACCGGCGGATCTGACGCAGGGGACACCCTGGCGGGTTATTCTCCGCTACGCGCTGCCCATAATGCTCTCCTATCTCCTGCAGCAGATCTACATATTGGCCGACGCCATTATCTGCGGGCAGGTGCTCTCTCCCGACGAGGTGGCGGGAGTTAACGACACCTTTCCGCTGACCTTTATCTTTCTGCAGTTTGCCTTCGGCTGCACCGCAGGCTTCAGCGTGATTACCGCGCGGTACGTGGGCTGTCGGGATACGAAAGGAGTGCGGCGCTCTTTTGCCTCTCAGATCCTTTTGACTCTGGCGGTTTCGTTTGTTCTGACGCTGCTCTCTCTCTTTCTGATCGATCCCATGCTGGGAATGATCCATGTGACGCCCGAAAACGAGAGCGTATATCGGGCGGCCTATTCCTACTGCTTTGTGATTTTTCTGGGGATCGTCGCCCAGATGGGCTATAATTTTATCTGCAGTGTTTTGCGCGCCTACGGCGATTCGATGACGCCGCTTCTTTTTCTTCTTTTGTCTACAATCCTCAATGTGGGTCTCGACCTCCTCTTTCTGACCGTCTTTCACTGGGGACCGGTGGGAGCGGCAGTGGCCACAGTGGCAGCTCAGCTTGTGAGTGCCCTCGGCTGTCTTCTCTATACTCTGATGTGTTATCGGGAGCTGCGCCTCACCCGGGAAGATTTCCGGGTTGGCTGGCGGGAATTGATCGATCATCTGAAGCAGGGCGTTCCCCTTGGCCTTCAGTTTTCCATATTGGCTATCGGCATTATTGTAATGCAAGGTACAGTGGTCAAGTTTGATATCCAGTCCTCGGGCATCATGGTGCCCGGGATGCCTGCCCAGAACGGTTTCGGCGCAGCCGGCAAGCTGGTGAATTTTCTCATGGTCTTTTACCTCGGTCTTGGCTCGGCAATTTTGGGTTACAATGCGCAGAATCTGGGAAGAGGCGAGCGCGAGCGGATCCGAAAGGGGACTCGGCAGACCCTTGTTCTCATGCTGATTCTCTATGTATTCTGCGCGGGGACAGGGCTTCTTATCTCACTTGGCGGCGCTTATCAGTACATCTTTCTCAGTGCGGATAAGATCTCGCCGGCCTCGATCCGTTTTGGCAACCTCTATTTGTATGCCGACTTTGTGCTCTACTTTATCTTGGGATTTTTGATCGTGGTGCGCAGTGCGGTGCAGGGCATCGGTAAGCCGGTTTACACGCTTTTCGCCGGGATTGCGGAGCTCTTCTCCCGGGTGTTGATCTGTTCGTTTCTTCCGGTGCTCATCAATGGCGGTCCGATCGACAATACAGCCTCCGATCTCTCCTTCTTCTTCCTGTGTCTTGGCGATCCGGGGGCGTGGTTTTTCGGTTCTCTGATCCTTCTGATCCCTTTTTTCCGCTATCTGTTTCCCCGCCAAAAAGAAAAAAAGAAAAAGCTTTCGGCATAAGACCGAAGAAAGCCCGCAAAAAATGCACAAGTCCGTTTTTAACGGACTTGTGCATTTTTTGCGGGCTTTCCGCTTTTTTCGGAAGCGGAGGATATCCCGGAAAAGCACCGATTTGTTTCTTTGGCATAGTATGAAAGGGGTTGCAGAGAGTGTGTGTGAAACCCCTATTTTTAAACAGGAGGACACCCTATGGGAGTTACCAATTCCAACAAACAGATCAGTGTCGATCACATCGATTGTGAGGGAACGCTGAAGATTACGCTGGCGCTTGCCGCTTCGCCGGATATCGCCTCCAATCCTACCGACATTGTGTT
>CAZGQH010000285.1:0-2581 GCA_964527575.1 uncultured Lachnospiraceae bacterium | reverse complement strand
TCCGCTCGAACAAGGGACTGGAAGTACCGGTAGCCGCGGTGGGCAAGCTGGGCTATCCCGATCTTTCGGAAAAGGCCCTGCGGGAGGAAAAATGCGACATGGTCATGCTGGGGCGCCCCCTTCTTGCCGATCCCGAATGGCCCAACAAGGCCTATGCCGGCCGCACCGCCGAAATCCTGCCCTGCATCGGCTGTCAGGAGGGCTGCCTCAACGAGTTCGTGGAGGGCGGCCATCCCCAGTGCGCCGTCAATCCCCGTACCGCCTTTGAGGAGGAATTCTCCCTTGAAATTCCCGAAGCGCCCAGGAAAAAGAAGGTTGCCGTGGTGGGAGCGGGCCCTGCGGGCATCACCGCTGCCGAAGTGCTCTTGAAGCGCGGCCACACCGTGGAGCTCTATGAAAAGAGCGATCGGGTAGGTGGTGCCCTGATTCCGGGCAGCATTCCCAAGATCAAATACGAGCTGCGCAACTACCTCTCCTATCTGGAGAAAACGCTTGCCGAGATGAAGAAAAATCCCAACTTCACGGCCCATTTCGGTGTGACGGCAGACGCAGCCATGCTGAAGGATAAGGGCTACGATGTCATCATCACCGCGCTGGGTGCCGAGCAAAAGCAACCTCCGGTTGCGGGTGTGGAAAAGAAACATGTTTTCTTTGGCACCGATGTGCTGGAAAATCCCGCGCTTTTGGCGGGAGCCGAAAAGGTCGCCGTCATCGGCGGCGGTGTGGTGGGAGCCGAAGTGGCCTACTTCCTCACCTATGAGCAGGACAAAAAGGTGACGGTGGTGGAGGCCGATCGCTTCATCATGAACCATGTCTGCACCGCCAACCGGGGACACCTCATCCATTACTTAGAGAAGGCCGGCGTTCCCCTTCTCAACATGACCACCCTGAAGAGCATCGAAGAGGGAAAGATTGTCGTGGAACAGAACACCCACAAGAATGTCCCCAATCCCTATGTGACCTGGTCGCCCATCCTGCCCGAAAATGTAGAAAATCCCCTCGACAAGCTCCGCCCCATCAAGAATCGGCCGGTAACAAAAGAGATTGAAGCCGACGCGGTGGTGCTGGCCGTAGGCAACCGCCCCCGAGACACCCTCTTCCGGGAATGCCTTGCCTGCCGCGCCGCCGCCGAGGTTTACAACCTGGGCGACAGCCAGAAGAGCGCCCGGGTCTTCGAAGCGGTGCGGGGTGCCTACCGCAAAGCGAGAACCATCTAAGCCTATAAGGAGGAAAGAATATGACAACCCATATGACCCTGACCGCCGAGCAGAAGGCCATCCTCGACGGCGAAAAGGGAGAAACCATGGCCAAAGTCATGGAAACGGTAGTTCGCTATGGCGAGCTTTTCGGCGCTGAGAAATTGGTGCCCATCACAAGCCGGCACAACCATCTGGTCACCTCTTTCGGCCTCAAGGCCTTAGGGCCGGTCTACGACCTGATGAACCGCCTGATCGAAGCGGGAGCCCTCTCGGGCCAGACCTTCTCCGCTGACCCCCGGCCGCTGGACAAAAATGTCCCCTCGAATTTTCTTCAGAACTTTGTTTTCAATCACTTCATGTACACCAAGCAGGATTTCTATGAGGAGCAGCTGCAGAAGCTGGGCCTGATGGAGAAGGACGCCTTCACCTGCGCCTGCTATATGGACGAGGTGGGCAATAAGCCTGCGGAGGGCGATGTGCTCTCCTGGTCGGAGTCCTCCGCCGTGGTATATGCCAACTCGGTGCTGGGCGCCCGCTGCAACCGCAACTCGGGCATTATCGACCTGATGGGCTCGATCGTGGGTTATGTCCCCTACTTCGGCCTTCTCACCGAGGAGGGACGCAAAGCCACCTGGATCGTGGAGATCAAGACCACGAAAAAGCCCGAGGCCCAGCTGCTCGGCTCGGCCATCGGCATGAAGGTCATGGAGGAGGTTCCCTACATTAAGGGGCTTGACCGCTGGCTGGGCAATGATCTTGACGACGCGGCCTGCACCTACTTAAAGGACTTCGGCGCCGCCACCGCCTCCAACGGCGCGGTGGGACTCTATCATGTGGAAAACCTCACCCCCGACGCCAAGAAGGCCGGCGATTCGCTCATCGCGCCCGACGCGAAAGTCTATGTCATTGATGACAGGGAGTTGGCGCGGGTCTACGAGAGCTATCCGATCGTCTGGAAAAACAAAGACGCCGTCCCCAAGCTCTGCTTCATGGGCTGCCCCCATATGAGCCTTGAGCAGCTGAAGAGCTGGACCGACCGGGTGGAGGAGGCGCTGAAAAAGGCCGGCCGGAGCCGGGTGGTCATCCCCACCGTCTTCACCGCCGCCCCTGCGGTGCTGAAGGAGTTTGAGGCCACGCCCTATGCCGCGCGGCTGAAAGCCACCGGCGTCATCACCTCCTACATCTGCCCCCTCATGTATATGAACAACCCGCTCTGCGCCAAGATGCCGGTGATCACCTCCAGCAACAAGCTGCGCACCTATACCACCGCCCGTTACTACACCGACGAGGAAATCCTCGGTAAGATCACAGAAGGAGGATCGGCGAAATGAAAAAATTCCAAGGACGGGTCGTAGCTCCCGGCAAGGTGAGTGCCGAAGCAT
>CAZGQH010000284.1:0-2587 GCA_964527575.1 uncultured Lachnospiraceae bacterium | reverse complement strand
CGCCGGACACAACGCCCAATGTACCGCATAATCTTCCGAATGAGAGGTTAGAAGCAGCGTATACCAATATGACCCCCTGGCAGAGGTATCCTGCCGAGAGCTCCTCCCCAGAGGAGAGAGAGGGCGGGGAAAAGACGCCGGAGGAGAATCCGGATACGGATCCAAAATAAAATCAGGCAAGAAGAAAACCCCAGCGGCGCTTCGCTGGGGTTTTGTGCCGTTTAAAGAGAAGAGAGAAGAGGCAAAGGGCGAATCGGAACATATACTGTAGCAGAAGCCCCTCCTGACCTGAGAGATTTGCGGGAAAGGGTGGGCTTCGTTTTGAAATTCCGCAAAAAAGAAAGGAACGGAATTTTATGAAAGATCAGTTTACTTCTGTTGAGAGCGAGACATCTGCTCTGGTCGGCAATGCGCCGCGCACGAAGAGTACCAAAAACGCCAAGATTGCTGTGATCGGCGGCGACCTGCGGCAGCTGGAGGCCGCGAAGGCTTTTGCTGCCCGGGGCTATGAGGT
Organism: uncultured Lachnospiraceae bacterium; assembly: GCA_964527575.1. Lineage (GTDB taxonomy): Bacteria > Bacillota > Clostridia > Oscillospirales > CAG-272 > RGIG1993. The sequence goes on along the minus strand of CAZGQH010000284.1, from coordinate 2,073 downwards.
GCATGTTTTTGGTCTCGATATCGTAGGGGAAAGCCACAGCTTTGAAGGGCTTGTCTCCGCTGACTCTCTGGCCGATGCCCTTCTCGGCGCTCTTCTGGTTCTGCTTCCGCTGCCCTACAGCCGCGACGGCGTCAACATAAATGCTCCCCTTTCCACCCGCAAGATTCCCCTTTCCTCCTTTTTCCCGCTCCTGTCCGGTCGGCAGAAGCTGGCGGCCGGCCTTCTCGGCGCCACGCTGCCCGAGGGTTACGAGGTCTTTGACTATGCGGAGAGTGAGACCTTTGCCATCCGCAATGCCCGGGCCACGGTGGAAGGGGCGTTGGCAATCGCCATCCGGGAGACGCCGATCACCTTAAACGGGGCCAAGGCCGCCGTGGTAGGCTATGGGCGGATCGGCCGCATGCTGGCCGCCGATCTGCGCGCGCTGGGCGCCGAGGTGACGGTGGTGGCGCGGAAGGCAACCGACCGGGCCTGGGCCTGGTCGGAGGGTTTGATCGCGGAGAACTACCCCGGCCTTCCGGCACTGTGCGGCGGGCTTGACCTGCTCTTCAATACCGTTCCCTCCCTCGTGGTGGGACGGGAGGCGCTCTCTGCCATGAAACAGGATGCAGTGGTCATCGAGCTTGCCTCGCTGCCCGGCGGGGTGGATCTGCGGGCTGCCGCGGAGCTCGGCATCAGCGTCATCACGGCGCCGGGACTTCCCGGAAAATACGCACCCAAGACGGCGGGCAGTATCATTGCCGACACCGTCGCGGAAGCCTTTGGGCTTTAGAGACTTGCTTATGAAAGAAAAAACGATGGGATAAGAAGACCGATGGAAAAGAAAACCCAAAAAAAGAATGTGATCGGCTATGCCTTCTGCGGCTCCTTCTGTACGCTGGCTTCTTCGATCCGGGTATTGGAAGGGCTCCTTGCCGACTACGAGGTGATTCCGATCTTCAGCGAAAAAATGGCCTCTTACGATACGCGCTTCGGTCGGGCAGAGGAGCTGACACGAAGGATCGAGACCCTCTGCGGACACAGCGCCATCCGCACGGTGGTGGAGGCCGAGCGGATCGGGCCGGAGAAGCTGTTTGATGCCCTTGTGATCGCCCCCTGTACCGGAAATACGCTGGCGAAGCTCGCCCGGGGCGTGGTGGATTCCACGGTGCCCATGGCTGCCAAGGCACATCTGCGGAACAACCGCCCGCTTTTGATCGCCTTGGCCTCCAACGACGCGCTGTCGGCGGGACTTTCCAATCTGGGCGAGGTAATTTTACGGAAAAACATCTATCTTGTTCCGCTGGGGCAGGACGATCCTCAGGGAAAGCCCACCTCGCTGGTGGCGGATTTTGAGAAGCTTCCCGCAGCCCTCGCCGAGGCCCTTGCCGGCAGGCAGATCCAGCCTCTCCTTCTGCAAAGATAAGAGTACCCAAATCCCCTTTGCGTCATAGAATAGAAGTGAGGGAATTTTTCCGAGGGGTACCTCCCGGAAGAATTCCCTCCAGATGAAGCTTTTTACGATCCTTCGGGATCGAGACCTCAAGGAAAGGAAGGCCGCACGATCCGTGCCGAACCGGCCGGGAAGACGGCGGCCGTAATCCCATATGAGCAAATGTATTGTCACGCTGCCCTCCATGACATTTGCACAGAAAGCAAGAAAGGCCCTTTTGGCCAATAATATCGACTGCACCGTCGCCAAGCTGACGCCCGAGCAGGCGGAGAGGGGCTGCGGTTGGGGGATCGAGACCGAGTGCCGGAATTTAGAGAATGTTACCCGTGTGCTCGATATTTCGGACATTCCCTGGCGGCGGATTCTGCACCGGGAGGGAGGGCACGGATGATCTATTTCGATAATGCGGCCACAAGCTGGCCGAAACCGCCCCAGGTAAAAGAGGCGATGATCGAGGCGCTTGAAGAGCGGGGCGGCAACCCGGGCCGCGCCTCCCATAAGCTGGCCGCCGCAGCGGCGGACGCGGTCTTTGCGGGCAGGGAGGCGGCAGCCTCCCTTTTTGGCGGTCGGGCAGAAAATCTGGTTTTCACGCAGAACGCCACCCATGCCCTGAATTTTGCCATCAAGGGACTGGTGCCCGC
>CAZGQH010000283.1:0-2609 GCA_964527575.1 uncultured Lachnospiraceae bacterium | reverse complement strand
CGGTGGGCGTGATCGCCCTGATTGCGGTTCCTGCGGGAACCTCGCCCCTTGTCTATATGACCTATCATCTCCTGGGCCGCGGTCTGATGCTGGGTGCCCTCTTCATGGCTACCGATTACGCCACCAGTCCGGTGACGAACCTCGGTCGGCTGATCTTCGGGTTCGGCTGCGGGCTTCTGACCATGCTCTTCCGTCTCTTTTCCTCCAATGCCGAAGGGGTCTCCTTTGCCATTCTCATCATGAACCTTCTGGTCTATTACCTCGACCGCTTCACGATGCCGGTCAAGTTCGGCGGCAAAAAGCCGAAAAAGGCGTGAAGGAGGAGACACTGCCATGAAAACAAAAACGAATTTTCTGAAATACCTGCGGATTGTCCTCACTCTCTGCCTCATTACCGCTGTGGTAGGTGTGCTTTTGGCGCTGGTGAACGGGCTGACCAAGGACAAAATTGCCGAAAACGCCAAAGAGGCCATGAATCAGGCGGTGGCCGCGATCTTCGGTCCCTGTGAGGCGACGGAGCTTTCCGGTGATTACGATGCGCCTGTGACCAGCGTCTACGAGGTGTCGGCGGGCGGGGAAGCACTGGGCTTCTGCGTCTATGTCACGCCGAACGGCTACGGCGGGGCGGTGGAACTGATGGTGGGACTCACGCCCGATGGGAAAGTGGCGGGCATCTCGGTGGTCAGCCATGGCGAGACCCCCAACATCGGCACCAAGGTGCTGGAGGATCCCGCCTATCTCGGACAGTATAACGGAATTTCCGAACCGGTAGCGTTCGGCAGTGGAATTGACGCCATTTCGGGCGCCACCCGCAGCTCGAATGCGGTGCGGGACGGGGTCAATGCCGCGCTGGCACTGGCGCCGGAGCTTTGTGAGAAAGGGGGGAATGCCTCGTGATGAAAAAGGTTTGGAAGCAGCTTTCGGATGCGGTCGTGGGGCAGAACCCCATTTTTGTGCAGCTTCTCGGCATGTGCTCCGCCCTTGCTATTTCCACCACGGCGATGAATGCGGTGGGTATGGGCGCGGCGGTGACGGCGGTGCTCATCTTTTCAAACATTCTCATCTCCCTGATGCGGAAGCTGATTCCCGGCGAGATCCGCATTGCGGCGTTCATCGTGATTATTTCGGGCTTTGTGACCGCCATTCAGCTCTTGATCAAGGCCTATCTGCCCTCACTTGACAAGTCGCTGGGCGTCTTTATCCCCCTGATCGTGGTGAACTGCATCATTCTTGCCCGGGCGGAGGCCTTTGCCTCCAAGAACAAGGTGCTGCCCTCGGCACTCGACGGCCTCTTCATGGGGGCGGGGTATACGGTGGCACTCCTTCTGCTCAGTATCATCCGGGAGCTTCTCGGTTACGGTTCCTTCTTCGGCATCTCGCTCTTCGGTGAGGGATTTGTGGGCATTCAGATGTTTGTCCTCCCCTCGGGGGCCTTCATTCTGCTCGGCCTTCTCATCGCCGCCTTTCAGGCGGTTTTGGGTGTCGTCCGGGAGAAGAACAAGCGAAAGGCCGAAAAGGCCGCTCTGGAAAAGCGTCTGTCCGCACTTTCGGCGGGCAGCGCGGACACGGCCGAACAGAAAGAAAGCGAGGCGGTAAAGGATGACTAAGATTCTTCTCATCATGCTGGGCGCAATCTTTGTGGAAAACTTTATTTTCTCCCGCTTTTTCGGTATCTGTCCCTTCCTCGGCGTTTCGGAAAAGCCCGACACCGCCCTCGGCATGGGCTTTGCGGTCATGTTCGTCATGACCCTTTCTTCGGCGGCAACCAGCCTGGTCTATGACCTGCTGCTTGTCCGCTTTGAGTTGGAGTATCTGAGTACCATCGTCTTTATCGTCATCATCGCTTCGCTGGTGCAGTTTATCGAGATGTTCTTAAAAAAGCTGGTGCCCTCCCTCTACAGCGCTCTCGGCATCTATCTTCCCCTGATTACTACCAACTGCGCCGTTCTGGGCGCGGCGCTGCTCAATATCGAGGAGGGAAGAGGTTTTCTCGAATCGGTGGTCTTCGGCTTCTCGGCGGCGGTGGGCTTTACTCTGGCGCTGGTGATCTTTGCCGGTGTGCGGGCCCGCATGCGGGAGAACAACATTCCGAAAAGCTTTCGCGGTTCTCCTATCGCCCTGATCGCGGCTGGACTGATCGCCATGGCCTTTGCCGGTTTTTCGGGCATCTCCCTGTAAGGGCGGATTTTTCTTGCGAAAGGATGGAATTTTCATGTCACCTGTTCTGATCGCCTTTCTCGTTCTGGCGGCCATCGGCGCGCTTCTGGGAATCATGCTGGCGCTGGCCTCCAAGGTCTTTTTTGTGAAGACCGACGAGCGGGTTGAAAAAATCAAGGAGCTTCTGCCCGGCGCCAACTGCGGCGGCTGCGGCTATGCCGGCTGCGGCGCACTGGCCGAGGCCATCGTCAAGGGAGAGGCCTCCACCGCCGCCTGCAAGGCGGGTGGCCCTGAGACGGCCGAGAAGATCGCCGTCATTATGGGACAAAAGGCCGAGGCCTTTGTCCGGATGCGGGCGCAGGTCATGTGCAGCGGCACCCGGGACAAGGCGAGACGCAAGTACGAATATCAGGGTCTCGAGGACTGCCGGGCCGCCATCCGCACCGGCGGGG
>CAZGQH010000282.1:0-2626 GCA_964527575.1 uncultured Lachnospiraceae bacterium | reverse complement strand
GTTCAGGTCGGAGGTGGCAAAACGGCCGCCGTCCAGCTGAACCATGGGGCGGATATCCGGCGGAATGATCGGAATCACATCCATGACCATCCACTCGGGCTTGTTGCCGCTCTTGCGGAAGGCCTCCACCACCTCAAGGCGCTTGATGATCCGCGCCTTCTTCTGGCCGGAAGCGGTAGCAAGCTCTTCCTTCAGCTTGGCGGAAAGCTCTTCGATATTCAGCTCGGTGAGAAGCTCCTTGATGGCCTCGGCACCCATGCCCACCTTGAAATCGTTTTCATAGCGTTCCTGATATTCCCGGAACTCCTTCTCACCGAGAAGCTGATACTTCATCAGCGGGGTGTCGCCCGGATCGATGACGATATACTGGGCGTAGTAGAGTACCTTCTCCAGCATCCGGGGCGAGACATCGAGAAGAAGTCCCATCCGGGAGGGGATAGCGCGGAAATACCAGATGTGCGAGACGGGAGAGGCCAGCTCGATGTGACCCATGCGCTCACGGCGCACCTTTTTCGTGGTGACCTCAACGCCGCACTTCTCACAGCGCTTGCCCTTGTAGCGAATCCGCTTGTAGCGGCCGCAGGAGCACTCCCAGTCTTTCATAGGACCGAAAATGCGCTCGCAGAAAAGACCGTCCCGTTCGGGCTTCAGGGTACGGTAGTTGATGGTCTCGGGCTTCTTGACCTCGCCGCTCGACCAGCTTCTTATCATCTCGGGAGATGCCAGACCAATTTTTATCGAATCAAACACATTATCATCCATCTTGTCTTATCTCCTCTCAGTTATCGTCCTCGGCAAGATCATCGCCGAAATCGGCAGAATCCGCGTAATCCGCAAATTCCTCTTCAATTCCGATGTCCTCGGGATCCATTTCGGGATTTTCCTCAATGGAAGAATCGAAGAAATCGTCGGTCATCACCGTCTCGCCCACTTCCTCGGCGGTGTTGGCAGCAAACTGAAGATCCTCTTCCTCGCCGATCTTGGCAAGCTCGATCTCCTTGCCCTCGCGGTCGAGAACGCGGACATCGAGACAGAGAGACTGCAGCTCCTTCACCAGAACGCGGAAGGATTCCGGCACGCCAGGGGTCGGAATGTTCTGCCCCTTGACGATGGCCTCATAGGTCTTGGTACGTCCGGTCACATCGTCACTCTTGACGGTCAGAATCTCCTGCAGCGTATAAGCGGCGCCGTAAGCCTCGAGAGCCCAAACCTCCATTTCGCCGAAACGCTGACCGCCGAACTGAGCCTTACCGCCCAGAGGCTGCTGCGTCACCAGCGAATAGGGACCGATCGAACGAGCGTGAATCTTCTCGTCCACCAGATGGTGAAGCTTGAGGTAGTACATGATACCCACCGTGACCGGGTTGTCGAAGCGCTCGCCGGTACGGCCGTCGTAAAGGATCGACTTGCCGTCCACGATCTTCAGCTTGCCCTCGTCCACCATGGCCTTGACCCAGGCGTCGTCCCGCTCGGTCCCCTCGTAGACCGGAACATAGAACTTGCCGCCCTTCTCGTTCGTCTTCTCCGCGAAGGTCACGGGGTTGTAAGACGGCTTGCCGTCCTCCCCTTTCACCTCAACGAAGATGTTCTTGTTGGCGATATATTCGTTGGGAAGCACGTCGCGGTACATACCGGCCAGCTTCATGCACTCGGTGATGTCCTTCTCGGTGGCACCGTCAAAGACCGGCGTCATGATCTTCCAGCCCAGCTTCTTGGCGGCGATGCCGAGATGCACCTCCAGCACCTGTCCGATATTCATACGGGAAGGCACGCCCAGGGGGTTCAGCACGATGTCAAGAGGAGTGCCGTCCTTCAGGAAGGGCATATCCTCCGGGGGCAGAATACGGGAGACAACGCCCTTGTTACCGTGGCGTCCCGCCATCTTGTCGCCCACGGAGATCTTTCTCTTCTGGGCCACATAGACGCGGACTACTTTGTTCACTCCCGGGGGAAGCTCGTCGCCCGCCTCACGGGAGAAGACCTTCACATCCACCACAATGCCGCTCTGGCCGTGGGGCAGACGGAAGGAGGTGTCGCGCACCTCTCTGGCCTTTTCGCCGAAGATGGCGCGGAGCAGCCGTTCCTCGGCGGTGAGCTCGGTCTCGCCCTTGGGGGTGACCTTACCCACCAAGATATCGCCTGCGCGGACCTCGGTACCCTTCAGAACGATACCCTCGGAGTTCAGGTACTTCAGCGCGTCGTCGCCCACATTGGGGATCTCGCGGGTGATCTCCTCCGGCCCGAGCTTGGTATCTCTGGCCTCGTGGGAATACTCCTCGATGTGGATCGAGGTATACATATCATCGCGAACCAGACGCTCGTTCAGAAGAACGGCGTCCTCGTAGTTATAGCCCTCCCAGGTCATGAAACCGATGAGCGCATTCTTACCCAGCGCAATCTCGCCGCCCTGAGTAGCGGGACCGTCGGCAATCACACGGCCGGCGTCGATATACTCGCCTTCCGAAATGATGGGGCGCTGGTTGACGCAGGTGCCCTGGTTGGTGCGCTTGAACTTGGTAAGATGGTAAGCGTCCTTGCGGCCGCTGTCGGTGCGGATCACAATCTCATCCGCGGTGACACGCTCGGCCACGCCCGATTCCCGGCAGACCAGCACAACGCCCGAATC
>CAZGQH010000281.1:0-2626 GCA_964527575.1 uncultured Lachnospiraceae bacterium | reverse complement strand
ATGTGCGAGTCCACCAATGCCGAGCGCCCGGGTTATACTCCCTCGGAAAAGACGGTGGGCAAGTCTCTCGACAACATCTTCCTTCGCTATCGCAAGAAGCGCATCGTCATCGCCACCTTCTCCTCCAACGTGCACCGGGTGCAGCAGATCATCGATAACAGCATCGCCCACGGACGCAAGGTGGCGCTCACCGGCCGCAGCATGCTGAACATCATCACCGCCGCCAACAATCTGGGTTATATGAATATCCCGGAGGGCACCCTGATCGACATTTCGGAGGTCAAGCGCTTCAAGCCCGAACAGGTGACGGTTATCACCACCGGCAGCCAGGGCGAGCCCATGTCCGCCCTCTACCGCATGGCCTATAATGAGCACGACAAGATCGAGCTTGGCATCGACGATCTGGTGGTGCTTTCGGCTAACGCCATTCCCGGCAACGAGAAGCTGGTGGACAACATTGTCAACGAGCTGATGAAGCGCAATGTGGAGGTCTTCCGGGATTCCGCGCTGGGCGTTCATGTGTCGGGACACGCCTGTGCCGAGGAGCTGAAGCTGATGCACGCTCTCACCAAGCCGAAGTTCTTCATGCCGATTCACGGCGAATATAAGCATTTGGCCGCCCACCGGGATCTGGCCCGCTCCATGGGCGAGAATCCTAACAATATCTTCATCGGCGAGGTGGGCAAGGTGCTGGAGCTCGACAGCAAAAAGGCTGCCTGGAACGGTGTTCTTCCCTCGGGCATTCTCCTTGTTGACGGCTACGGCGTGGGCGACGTGGGCAACATCGTGCTGCGCGACCGCCGCCATCTGGCCGAGGACGGCATCATCATTGTCACGGCCGCCATCGATATGCGGGCCGGACTGATTCTCAACGGTCCCGAGATCGTTTCCCGCGGGTTTGTCTACATGCGGGAAAATGAGGAGCTCATCGCCCAGCTGCGGGAGATCGCTTATACCGCCATCCAAAAGGCGCTCGACAAGGGAACCACCGAGTGGGCCTCGATCAAGAAGTCGGTCAGCGACAATATGGGCAAGTATATCTATCAGGTCACCAAGCGCCGTCCCATGATCCTGCCGATTGTTCTGGATGCGTGAGTTTATAAGAATTTTGACCGGGACTTCCCATCGGGAAGACCCGGCCTTTTTTCGGGAAAGCAGGTTGTCGGAAGGACGCTTACGGACATGGATCGGGCAAGTATTTCTGGTATTTGCTTCAAGAAATCTGCATAAAAAACGGTCTCCGGAATGCCGGAGACCGCTTTTTTATATGTATGCTTCAGAAGACGCTGTTGTCGAAGCGGTAGCCCTCTTTGGTCAGACGAATGCCGTAGGAGGTCTTTTCCGCCAGATAGAAGAGCTTTTCGCCGTCGATGCCCACGCAGTTTTCGATGGAGAGAAGAAGCTTCACCGCGCCGGGGTGAAAGACCGAGGTGGTGACAAAAATTCCCCGGCTGCCATTTTTGGCGCAGACCGCCCCGTAGAATTCCCGGATCTCCTTTTCGGTGACATGGTTTTTCTCCCGGCACTTGGTCTGGATCATCACCCGCTCGTAAAAGCCCAGCTCGTCCTCGGTGTCGATCCGACCGTCGATGCCGCCGTCGTCGGTGCCGCCCAGCACCTCGCAGGAGAGGACGCGGCGGCCGGTGGCGAGATAGTAGCGCTCCAAGAGTCCCACCGTGAAGCGCTCAAAGAATTCGCCGCCCATGGCGTGAAGCTTTTGCAGGAAGGCCTCGCGGAAGGCATCCCGCTCGCTTGGGGGCGTGATCAAGGTGACAGGCGTCAGATGATAGATGCCGTTTTTGACGGTAACCGTTCCCTCACGCTGCAAACGGGAGAGGATATTGCCCGCCATGGCCCGCAGGGCGTTGTCATCCTGGGGGGAGCGGGTGTTCTTTGTTCCGAAGCGCTCCTCCAGGCGGTCGTAAAGCGCTTTCTTGGTGAGAGGATCGGCCGAAAGAAGGCGCAGGATCGCTTTTTCGCAGGCCTCCTCTTTGACGATGACCAGAACCTCTTTGGCAAGGATGTAACGCCCCTCCTCGCAGGACAGGATGCCTTTTTCGGTGAGGGCGTCGATGGTGAGGCCGATGAAGCTGCGGTAGAGGCTGAATTTACCGGTGGGGGAGCGATCCTTTCGGTCCTCCTCGGTGATGCCGCTGAGAAGAAGGAGCTGTTCCATCAGCTCCTCTCGGCTGAGAGAGGTGTCTTTGGGGAGGACATTCTGGAGCTTTCGGATAATTTTTTCTTGGGTGATGCCGTTGATTTTCATAGAAAAACCAACCTTTCTGCGAGAGCGAAAGCGGGCTTATCGCGGAGGCGGTGATGGCGCTCCGGTCGGATGGATGCGGGATTTTTTTTCCGAGACTATATGACCGATCAAAAGACCGGTCAGGAGACTTCCGTGACCGAAAGGACGGTGAGGCAGCCCTCTTTAACCAGGAAGGCGATATCAAAATCCGAAAATCTCATGTGGTAGAGCCGCTCCGGGTCATCCTGATAGGAGGGGCGGGGATCCTCCGCCAGGCAGGCCAGGGCGGTCTCTCTCTTTTCCGGAGGAAGGAGAACGAGGAGATTTCCGGGGAAATCCACCTCCAACCGGTGCTCCCAGTTTTCGTCGGAATAGCCTCCG
>CAZGQH010000280.1:0-2638 GCA_964527575.1 uncultured Lachnospiraceae bacterium | reverse complement strand
TAGAAATACGTCTGAGGCGCACCGATCACCGTGCCGCTGATTCGGACGGGGTGTACCGTCATGGTGGCGCTGGGCACAATAAAGGAACGGCGGGCGCTGACGGCCAGCGGCACCCCGATGGAATGTCCGCCTCCCAGCACCAACGATACCGTAGGCTTTTTCATCGAGGCGATCATCTCGGCAATAGCGAGCCCCGCCTCCACATCGCCTCCTACGGTGTTGAGCACCACAAGCAGCCCCTCGGACAGCTCATCCTCCTCCACCGCCACCAGAGCCGGCAGAATATGCTCGTATTTTGTGGTCTTCTGGTTATCGGGAAGAAGATAGTGTCCTTCGATCTGTCCGATAATGGTAATCGACCGGATGCCGCTCTTTTCTTCTCTGCCCCCTAAGGGAAGAAAGAGACCGCCGTCCGGCTTCTCCCCCGTTTTCTTTTGTCCCTCTTCCGCCGCGCCCTCTGCGTTTTTTACCGGCATCTCCCAAAAGTCGTTTTTTTTCATGAAAATTCTCCGATTCTGTTTACATTGCATCGCTTTTATGATAGAATATTGATAGATCTGCATGATCATTTCTTATTATAAGCAAAAGAAAAAACTACATACGAAGCGAAAGAGGAAACAAAAATGGAAACTTTTATCGTTGAAACGTCGGCACGCCATATTCATCTCACGGGCGAACAGGTCGAAACGCTCTTCGGCAAGGGTGCTACGCTCACCGTAAAAAAGAATTTAAGCCAGCCCGGTCAGTACGCCTGTGCCGAGCGTCTGGATCTGGTCGGTCCCAAGAAAACCATCTCGGGAGTCAGCATTTTGGGTCCGGTCCGCAAGGCAGGACAGGTGGAGATCTCCTTTACCGACGCCCGCACTTTGGGCATTACCGCTCCGGTTCGTGAGAGCGGCGATGTGGCGGGTACCCCCGGCATCAAGCTGGTCAACCCCGCCAACGGTGCCGAGGTGGAGCTTACCGAGGGCGTCATTGTAGCCAAGCGCCACATCCACATGACCCCCGCCGATGCCGAAAAGTTCGGTGTAAAGGATAAAGACGTGGTGGCCGTCAAGGTGGAGACCGATGGCCGTTCCACCATCTTCTGCGACACCGTCGTCCGGGTCAGCGAGAATTTTGCTCTGGCCATGCACATCGACACCGATGAAGCCAACGCTGCCTGCGCCTTTGCCGGCACCACAGGCTGCATTGTGAAGTAAAACACGGATATTATATTAAAAAGAGAGTCAAAGGCGTTAGCCTTTGACTCTCTTTTTTGACTGTATTTTTACGGCGGGAGCAGGCACCCGCCCTTCTCGAGAAGAAATATCTTCTCGAGAAGAAATACCTTCTCGAGAAGAAATACCTTCTCGGGAAGAAGTACCTTCTCGGGAAGAAGTATCTTCCCGGGAAGAAATAAACGGCAAAAAAACAAAACCGGCGGAAAAACGGCCAGATTTCATTCCTGTCCGAAAGACAGACCGGATTGAAATCGGCTTTGCCGCAGGGCGAAATATTCCCCCAGACACACCCAAACCGGCCGGCTCGTTTTTCACGAGCCGGCCGGACTTTTTCCATTGAAACAGTTTCAGTATCCGGCCGCTATCAGCCCTTCAGTGCGGAAAGGACCTTGCCGGCAATGCCCTCGGCGGTGAGACCGAAGTAAGACAGAACCTCATTCGAAGGTCCGCTGATGCCGAAGCGATCATCCACGCCGATCCGGAAGAGACGGGCAGGAGCCTTCTCGCAGACCACTTCCGCCACGGCACCACCCAGACCTCCGATCACCAAATGCTCCTCCACCGTGAAGAGAGTACCGGTCTTGGCCGCATAGCGGGCGATCAGCTCGGAATCGATGGGCTTGATGGTGTGAATATTGATTACCGCCGCGTCGATGCCCTGCTCCGCCAGGATTTTCTTTGCCTCCAGGGTCTTTGCCACCATCAGACCGGTGGCCACCAGCGTGACATCCTTGCCGTCGGCCAAAACCACGCCCTTGCCCAATTCAAACCGGTAATCGGCGGGGTTCACCGCCGGAGAGGCGGGACGGCTGAGTCGGAGATAGACCGGCCCCTTGGCCAAAAGCGCCGCCTCGGTGGCCTGCGCTGCCTCGACGGCGTCACAGGGGGAGAGGACGGTCATGCCCGGAATCACCCGCATGAGGGCGATATCCTCGCAGCACTGATGGGTAGCCCCGTCTTCGCCCACCGACACCCCCGCGTGAGAGGCGCCGATCACCACATGAAGACCGGGATAGGCGATGGAATTGCGGATCTGCTCGTAAGCCCGTCCCGCCGTAAACATGGCGTAGGAGGAGGCGACAGCCGGCACTCCCGTGGAGGCGATACCGGCGGCAATGCCCATCATATTGGCCTCGGCAATACCGCACTCGATGTAGCGGGCGGGAAAGGCCTTCTTAAAATAATCCACCTTGACGGAATCGGCAAGATCGGCGGAAAGCACATAAAAGTTGTACTTTTCCCCCAACTCGACAAGCGCCTTTCCGTAGGCTTCTCTGGTTGCAATATCAGCCATGGCAAATGACCATTCCTTATAAAAAATCGATAAAATCCGCTTATTCGGCGGCTGTCAGTTCCTTCACGGCAGCTTCATACTGCTCGGCGTTCGGCGCATTGCCGTGCCACTTGCAGCTGCC
>CAZGQH010000279.1:0-2643 GCA_964527575.1 uncultured Lachnospiraceae bacterium | reverse complement strand
AGCGAGGCAGCCAAGCACTTCTTCGAGCAGGAGCGCGGTGCAACCGAAAAAACGATGAAAGTCATCGAAAAAGTATTAAACGAGAAGCATCATGAGCAATAAGACATACAGCGTTCTTACTATTGCCGGCGTCGATCCTTCGGGCGGCGCAGGTGTCTTTGCCGACGTTAAAGCGATGAGCGCTTTGGGCGCTTATGCCTGCGGCGTAGTGACAGCCGTGACAGCGCAGAACACTCAGGGCGTGACCGGTGTACTGCCGATTCCGACAGATTTTGTTGTCAGACAGATCGATACGCTGTTTTCCGACGTACACATCGATGCCGTCAAGATCGGTATGATTTTCGACAGTAACTTGATCAAGGCTGTGGCAGAGCGCCTGCGTTACTGGCGTCCGCGCTATATCGTGCTTGATCCGGTAATGGTTGCGAAAAGCGGCGACAAGCTTCTGACGGACAAGGCTGTCGATACTCTCAGAGAAGAACTGCTCCCGCTTGCAACGATCGTAACGCCGAATCTGCCTGAGGCTCAGGCTCTGCTCGGTTCCATCGATATCAATTCCGATCAGTTGATGGAAGCTGCGGCCATCGACCTTTGGAAGCTTAAGAAGAGAAACGGCTGGGTGTATCTGAAGGGCGGTCATCGCGAAGGTATCGATTACTCCGAGGATATTCTCTATGACGGCAGAAAGATGATCCGTCTGCGCTCGGACCGCTTTGAGACGAAGAATACGCATGGTACGGGCTGTACGCTTTCTTCTGCTCTGGCAGCGCTCTTGCCGCAGTCTACGGATGTGCCGATCGCTGCCCGTACTGCCAAAAACTACATCACGGAAGCCATCCGACACGCCGATGAACTCGAAGTCGGTCGCGGTCACGGACCGGTTCATCACTTCTACGACATGTGGAACCAATAAAAAGAATCTTTTTTGTGATTCATACTGCCCGATATCGAAAAAACGGTATGGGCAGTAATTTTTTTTGAGGGTCGTAAAAAAATAGCTGAAACCGTTGCGGCACAAGGGTTTTGGTGGAAAATTCAATATAAAAACAGGAAAATTTTCGTAGCTTGGTATACCGCATTTATGGTATTTAATGAAAAAAGCACTTGCCAACTCAAAAATCCTCCTATACAATTCGAATCCTCTTGTGGCGAATTAGCTCAGTCGGTTAGAGCAGAGGAATCATAATCCTTGTGTCCGGGGTTCGAGTCCCTGATTCGCCACCACCGAATTCCAAAGACCACCCTCAACGGGTGGTCTTTTTGCTTGTGCGGTAGAAAACCGTATTTCTCACTTTGACTGCAAGCGCCCCAGGCCTACGGCCACAAGGGTTTGCAAAGGCTTAAAGATGGCTGTTTATGCAATCGGCGATGTGCACGGATGTCTGAAAAGTCTCGATGCACTGCTTGAAACCCTTCCTTCCAAAGCAAAATATCTTTTTATCGGCGATACCATCAATCGTGGTCCTCAGACACTCGATACGATTCGCAGAATCATGGATCTCGGAGATCGGGCCGATGCTGTGCTCGGCAATCATGAGCTGCATCTGCTCGGTGTGTATGCCGGCGTGCGCAAAATGAATCCGAGAGACACGATCAATCAGATTCTTGATGCGCCGGATTGTGACGACATCATTGACTGGATTCGATCCAAGCCGCTCGCGATTGAAAAGAAAGGTTTCCTCTGCGTCCATGCGGCCACGCACTGGTCCTGGAGCTTAAGTGACTCTCTTGCCTATTCCCGAGAAGTGGAGAAGGTATTGCAGGCCGATGATTGGAAGGACAACATCGGTCATCTTTTCGGTAAGGATCAGTGGAATGAGGAAGCAACGGGCTGGGACAGACTTCGCGGTATTGCCAATGTATTTACCCGAACCCGCTATCTCAACAGCGACGGAACGATGGAATATTCGGCCAAGCTTTCGCCGAAAGATACGGATCCGGCACTGATTCCCTGGTTCAAGTATCCGGGCAGAAAGACTGAGGATGTACCGGTTGTTTTCGGCCATTGGTCTACGCTCGGTCCGGTTGAGTGGAAAAATATCTATTCGCTTGATACCGCCTGTATCTGGGGCGGCCGTCTTACCGCCGTCAAGCTCAAGGAACCAGCAGAGACTGTTTCGGTCAAGGCTCCCTTATACCTGACCCCGAAGGCAGACTGACGCAATATAATTTTTACTCATTGAAAAATAAGAATAAGTTCTGTTTTTCAATGAGCCATGACACATCCATCGGATGTATAGTTATCGACCTTTTGATTAACCGCCACCGGACATAAACCGTGAACGCGAAAAAATTCTATATCAAGACTTTCGGTTGCCAGATGAACGAATACGACTCTGGCAAGATTGCTGACCTCGTCAAGGACAAGGGCGAATACGAGCCCACCGACGATATCGAACAGGCTGATCTCGTTATCTTCAATACCTGTTCCATCCGTGAAAAGGCCCAGGAAAAGGTATTTTCCGACCTCGGCCGCGTCAGAGAATTAAAGAAGCTCAAGCCTGAAATGCGCATTGCCGTCGGCGGCTGTGTAGCCAGCCAGGAAGGCGCCAACATCGTTCGCCGTGCTCCGTACGTCGACGTCGTATTCGGCCCGCAGACTCTGCACCGTCTGCCCGATCTGATGGCCAAGCGCAATGCCAG
>CAZGQH010000278.1:0-2644 GCA_964527575.1 uncultured Lachnospiraceae bacterium | reverse complement strand
TGAGTGACAATCATCCTCGTCAGCCCCTGTTTTGCAAGGTCGCGGATAACCGTCTGCACTTCTCCGACCATCGTCGGGTCAAGAGCCGAGGTAGGCTCGTCAAAAAGGATAACTTCCGGCTCCATGGCAAGCGTTCTGGCAATGGCAACACGCTGTTTTTGGCCGCCCGATAACTCATCGGGATAATTGAATGCCTTATCCGCAAGCCCTACGGTGCGCAAAAGGCGCATTCCGTCGTCATACGCCTGCTGCTTGGATCTCTTCAAGAGATCCACAGGTGCCGCCATGATGTTTTCAATGATATTCATGTGGTGAAACAGATTGAAAGACTGGAATACCATTCCCATCTTCTGTCTGACCTTGTTGATGTCGCATTTTTTGTCGGTAATACACTGATCGTCCACCCAAATTTCGCCCGATGTGGGCGTTTCCAGCAGATTGATGCAACGGATCAGCGTGGATTTTCCCGTACCAGACGGACCAATGATCGAGATCACATCTCCCTTGTTGATGGTTACATTCACATCCTTAAGAGGCGTGACATTCGGATATTCTTTTCTTAAATGACTAATACGAATCATCGGACGACCCCTTTCAGAATGTTCTTATTCTTTCTTCGTTTCGGTTCGATCTTTCTTTGCATCATGCCGAGAAGTGCCGCCGCCCCCCATGTAATCATAAAGTAGATAACCGCAACGGCGATCAGGGGGAAAAACGCTTCATAGGTATTGCCGCGAATGATATCGCCCATTTTCGTCAGATCGTTGACCGCGATATAGCCGACGACCGAAGTCGCCTTGATCAGTCCGACGATCTCCGCCGAATAAACAGGAAGGAACATCTTCATTGCCTGTGGCAAAACAATGCGGAAGAAGGTGCGATTTCTGCTGTACCCGAGCGCATAGGCCGCCTCGGTCTGCCCCTTGTCAACCGCCTCCACCGTCAGCGCAAGCTGACCGTACACGAAGGAGCCGAAGGTCAGAATAAAGCCGATGACGGCAACCACTGTACCGCCGAGATTTGCGCGGCCGAACACCACATAGAAAAGCAGCATCAGCACGACCAGGGTTGGTGTTCCTGTAATCAACTTGGAATAGATCCTCGCGAACACACGGGTCACCGAAGACAGAATCCTGTTTTTCGACCTTGCCGCAAGATAGAGAAGAAAACCCAGAACCGTTCCGCCGAGCACTGCGCAAACGCTGATCAGAAGGGTGGTGAAAATACCTTCCACGATCAGTTTCCAGCGGCTCTCGCGGATGAAGGTCTTTTCAAAGCTTTCGCCAACCGAAGCAAAGAAATTTTCAACTCCGCTCTTTTCATAAGTGGCCATCACCACATCTGCCACCATATACGGCTCGCTGAAATTCACGCTTTCCTTGCGCTCAGGCGTCATATAAAGACCGCCGCAGACAAGGTCGTATTTCTCGCCGGCAAGCCCCGCAAGACCGGAAGCAAAGGAAACATCCTCAATCTCCACATCATAACCGTATTCCTGGCAGAAAAGATAAAGCGCCTCGATCTCAAAGCCGACAGGCTTATTCTGATACATGTAAACAAAAGGCTTTCTTGTGGTATCAATGGAAACTTTGAGTTTGTTGGAATTGCCGGCAAGCTCTTCGAGAGGCACCGACGCATTCGGCTCGGTCTCTCCGTACCACTTGTCAAGCATGGCGTCAAGCCTGCCGTCTGTGCGAAGCTTGTCCAAAAAGGCATTCATCTGTGCCTGCAAAGCATAGCCACCATCGTTTTTTTGGAAACCAAAACCGATTTCCACAGAATATTGCGGCACAGTCACGCAGGAAAGCTTGTCATCCGTGCGCTTTACCGAATTGAAATTGGGGCGGTCAAGCATCGTACCGTCAACCTTGCCCTGCTTGAGCGCCATCAGGACATCTGCAAAATTGTTGAATTCCGAAACATGCGCATTCGGGAACAGGTCGCGGCAGTACCCGCCGTAGAGCGAACCGGTCACAGCGCCGAGCTCGGCAGTGCGAAAAGCATTCAATCCGTCGCCGTCGCCCGGAATGATATAAATCACATCTTCGTTGTGATACGGGTCGGAAAAATCAAAGGTTTCTTTCCGCTCCTCGGTAATGGTAAGTCCGGAAATACCCATCTGATACGCCCCACCAGATACGCCCGCCAGAAGCGACTGGAACGGAACTGCTGTAATATCCAGCGTATAGCCGTATTCCTCGGCAAACAACACCAGAATATCAATATCATAACCGACAAGCTTGCCGTTTTTGAGATACCCGAAGGGCTTGATCTCGTTGTTGCTTATCACCCGCAATGTGCCGTTTGTCCCCGTGAGGGCTGCGGGATCAAGAAATTCAGTGGGTTCTTTGCTGCCGAACCACTTTTTATGCAGTTCATCATATGTACCGTTTTCTTTGATCTTCGCCAAAAAGGCGTTCATTTGCAGGCGAAGCTCGGTCTGATCTCCTTTCGGAAAGATGATGCCGTACTTAGAAGATTCCGCCACCTCATCCAGCCGCGAGATATCAGTCCCTTCCCACAGGGCGCATGTATACAGAGAGGCGTCGACCACGGAGATATCGATCTTTTTCTCCGCCATGGCAAAAAGCATATCGGACGTGGAATTAAATTCAAGCACCGATGCATCAGGAAAAACTCTGTC
>CAZGQH010000277.1:0-2651 GCA_964527575.1 uncultured Lachnospiraceae bacterium | reverse complement strand
CCATCCCGCCCTTTGACGGCTCCCGGGTAGCCTTTGTGTTTCTGCCCGACAAGTACTATTACGGCGTGATGAAGTACGAGCGGATTCTGATGTTCGTGGTTCTCATCGGCTTTGCGACCGGCCTCTTCTGGACGCCGGTAGAGCTTCTTGCCGATCTGATCCAGCGGGGAATGCTTTCGCTCATCTCGCTGATCTTTTAATCTTTCCCGGTCCTTTGACCAAGGGTGGTTTACATGGAAGAAATCAAGCCGAGCTATAAGCTCGAAGTGTTTGAGGGACCTCTCGATCTTCTGCTCTCGCTGATCGCGAAGAACGAGATCGATATCTACGACATTCCCATCGCGATGATCTTTGAGCAGTACATGGATTATATCCGTCTGATGCAGACGATGGACATGGACATAGCCTCGGAATTTATTGTCATGGCCAGCGAGCTGATGCTTATCAAGAGCCGGATGCTGCTGCCCAAGGCGGTGGTGGACGGGGTGGAGGTCGATCCCCGGGAGGATCTGGTCCGCACCCTGATGGAATACCAGCAGGCCAAAGAAGAGGCAGCCTATCTCTCCGAGCGATACAGCCGTTTCTCCGGTCGTTTTGTTAAGGAAACCGATGAGATCGGGGTTGACAAGACCTTCGTTTCGGAGCAGGAAAGCGCCCTTCTTTTGGAGGCGCTTCAGCGGCTTCTCACCCGGATCCGTCTTGATGAGAGCATGAAGAACGACGATGCGGAGAGGACCCTCTCCCATATTCTCAACACGCGTCCCTCCTCGGTGAGCGAGCGCACCGGGGTCATTCTCTCGATGCTGGGAAAGAAGCGGCGGATGCGCTTTATGGATATCATGCTGGAATGCCGTTCGCGCAGTGAGATCATCGCCTCTTTTATGGCGATTCTGTCGCTGATTTCCACCCAGAAGGTGACGGCGCTCTATACCGAAGATGACGCGGGAGACCCGCAGATCTGTCTTTTGGATGACGAGGAAGGAGAAAAGCAACATGGATAATAGCGAAGCACTGTTTCCCGTAATCGAGGCGGTTCTCTTTGCGGCGGGCTATCCGGTTCCCTATGAGAAGCTGGCCAAGCTCACCGAAACCGAAGAGAGCCTTGTGCGGGAGGCGGTTTCGGCGCTGGCCGAGCATTACCGGGCGGAGCGCTTCGGCATTCAGATTGTGGAGTTTTCCGAGGAGTGCCAGATCTGTACCAAGGAGGCCTACGAGGGCTATGTGCGGGAGGCGCTGGGTATCCGGCAGGGGGGGCGGCTCTCCAATTCCTCGCTGGAGGTTCTGGCCATCGTGGCCTATCATCAGCCGGTGACCCGTTCCCAGATCGAACATATCCGCGGGGTGGATTCTTCCTATGCGGTCTCCTCGCTGGTGATGAAGAAGCTAATCGAGGAGAAGGGGCGGCTGGAGGTGCCCGGCCGGCCGGTGCTCTTCGGTACGACTGCGGACTTTCTCCGCTGCTTCGGGTTCTCTTCGCTGGATGAGCTGCCCGATGCCTCGGCCTTTCTCGATAACATCCAGACCTCCTTCGGCGAGCTGGAGGAAGAAGATGGTGACGGCGCGGTCGATCGAACCGGTGAAGTCGACCGATCCGATGCGGATCTGCCGGGTGAGGCCGGCGCGGTTGGTATGGAGGGCGAGGCGGATGCCGGCGATACTGCCGCTTCGGCGGATGCCGTCTCTGCGGAGTCTTTGGCGGAATAAAGGAGATAAGCCGAATTTCAGGCTATATGAGAGGGGGAGGATGGCATGACTGCACTGATCGTTCTGGCGGTTCTGTTTCTGCTGATTTTGCTGCTTCTCCTCTGTCCTGTGCAGATCGCCGTCGCCTATGACGGAAAATTCCGTCTGAAGGTGGGCGCGGCGGGGATTCGGTTCCGGATTTTCCCCAGTGACCGGGAGCTTCTGGAGGATTCGACCCTGTCGCCGAGAAAAAAGCAGAAGATTCAGAAAAAGCTTTTGAAAAAAGCCGCCCGCGCGGAAAAGAAGGCTGAGAAGAAGGCGGCCAAGAAAGCGAAAGAAGCCCTGGCCGGTAAGCATAAGAAAAAAAGAGGGAAGGAAAAAGCTTCCGACGGGGCGAAAAAAAAGGAAGGGCCGAAAGCGAAAGGTATTTTGCGGGATATTCGCTTTCTTGCCCGGGCGGCGAAGATTCTCTTATTGAAGTTCGGGCGGCGGCTTCATGTGAAGCTGAAAAGGCTGGAGATTGTCGTCGCCTCGCCCGATGCGGCCAAAACCGCCTACCTGTTCGGCGGGGTCTCGCAGGCGGTTGCCTATCTTTTGCGGAGTCTCGACGCCTATTCCCGCCTTTCTTTCCGAAACGAAACGGTATCGGTGAAGGCGGACTTCTTAAAAGAGAAGCTTTCTGCCGATATTGATATTTTATTTTCCATCCGCGTGGGATCTCTTCTTTCCCTCGCACTCTCTGCCCTCTGGCTTTTTGTGAAGGAGGGCTTTGCCAAGAAGAGCAGCAATGCAGAAAAGAACGAGCCCGATACGGGAAAGGATTCGAAAAAGGATCCGGCGGCCGATCGGTCAAAATAACAGTCAGAAAGGACAGAAATTATGAACGAGAGCAGACTGGACGGGACGATTCGCACCTCCCTTGAAAATCTGAAGAAGATTGTTGACGTGAATACCGTGGTAGGGGAGCC
>CAZGQH010000276.1:0-2653 GCA_964527575.1 uncultured Lachnospiraceae bacterium | reverse complement strand
GGCTCTTTTCCGAGGAGCGAGAGGGCGGCGTTGATGCCCGCCACCAGCCCCTGGGCGGCGGCCTCCTCATAGCCTGAGGATCCGTTGAACTGCCCTGCCCCGTAAAGGCCGCGGTAGTCCCGGAACTCTAAGGTGGGGAGAAGCTGGGTGGGGTCGGCGCAGTCGTATTCGATGGCGTAGGCCGAGCGCATGACGACGGCGTGCTCGAAGCCCTTCACCGAGTGAAGCATTTCGAGCTGCACTTCCTCGGGCAGAGAGGAGGAGAAGCCCTGTAAATAGATCTCCTTGGTGTCCGCCCCGCAGGGCTCCACAAAGAGCTGATGCCGGCTCTTGTCGGCAAAGCGGGTCACTTTGTCCTCAATGCTGGGACAGTAGCGGGGACCCACTCCCTGAATTACTCCCGAGTAGAGGGGGGAGCGGTGGAGGTTTTGACGGATGATTTCGTGGGTTTTTTCGTTGGTATAGGCCACATAGCAGGGGATCTGATGAAAGCCCTCGAAGCGGGCGGGATCGGTGCGGGTCGAAAAGGGGGTGATGATTTCCTCCCCTTCCTGCTTTTCCAGCAAAGAATAGTCGATGCTGTCGGCATGGATGCGGGGCGGCGTACCGGTTTTGAAGCGCATGAGGGCGAGTTTCTCCCGGCGGAGGGCTGTCGAGAGGGCCTTGGCGGGCAGGAGGGCGTCGGGTCCCGATTCGGCGATCGCCTCACCGGTGATGGTGCGGGAGGAGAGGTAGGTGCCGGCGGCAATGATAACCGCCGAGACCTCCCACTCCGCTCCCAGAGAGGTGACCACCGAGCGGACTCTCTTTTTTCCGGATTCATCGCTTGAAAAGAGGATATCCACGATTTCGGCCTGGCGAAGGGTGAGATTTTTCGTGTTCTCTAAGGTCCGCTTCATGATCTGCCGGTAGAGCAGCCGGTCGGCCTGTACCCGCTTGGAATGAACCGCCGGTCCCTTGCCGAGATTCAGGGTGCGGGACTGCAGGGTCACAAGGTCGGCGGCATAGCCCATCTCGCCCCCGAGGGCGTCGATTTCAAAGACCAGATGCCCCTTCCCTGTGCCGCCGATCGAGGGATTGCAGGGCATGTTGCCCACCGCGTCCAGGTTGGTGGTGAAGAGGACGGTGGTAAGTCCCAGCCGTGCGGCGGCAAGACCGGCCTCAATGCCCGCATGCCCCGCGCCGATCACCGCCACATCGATTTTTCCCGCCCGATAGCTCATGGTTGTTTTCGCTTCCTTTTTGCTTAATATTTGTTATTATACCACAGGGCGAGAGGGATTGCAAGTCCGGCGGGGGAACAGAACACGGCAATCGCTTACGAAAAGGAGAAAACTTTGAGGAGATAAGAAGGAGAGAGGAGACACTTTTTTCGTTGGAGATTGATACTACCGTTATAAGAGGATTCGGAAGTTAGCAGGTTAAGCACAAAAATTCCTCGGCGCATTTCTGTATTTCTTCCCCTTCTTTTCCACGATCTATGATCCATGATACCATATTTTCTCCTTTTTCTCTGCTCTTTTTTTCGTAGGCGATTGCCGTGGGAAACAGTAGCGCCCTTTCTGCCTGCTGTCGCTTCTGCGCAGCCCGATAGGGCATCTTACTGTCGAAGCTGAAAACCCGCCCAAACTTTTGACACCGGCAAATTTACCTTATAGCCGTAAATGCGATGGATCAGGTCAGTCTCCCTTTACACAAGGGAGGCTTTTCTGCTAACCATCACATGGGCGTGGTCTGTTTCAAATTGATCTTTCAATATAAGATTGGCTTCTGCAATAAAGTCACATATACGCACAGGATTATCGGGGAATATTCTTATTTTTCTTGTCTCTATATCGATAAACTCACTTTTGTTTTTGTCAATTGAGAAAACGAAAAGTCCCCCATCCTTTAATAACAAAGCGATTTTTTTATGGCAGCTAATTGCGATAGCACGACAGATTTTCCGATGCTCTTTGTATGGTTTTGGAGGAAATATCAATGCCCAATAAAAAACGACAGAGAGGCGCAGCTTTCATGGCAAGGCGCCCTGTTCCAATTCCGATTTCCAAAACCGATTTACTTTTATAAAGCTGCATACTTTCCACAAATTTCTGCCCATCCCATTTATCCATATAATCTCGTAATGGTTTAGGAGCGTGAACGGGATCGTTATTTTCATCTATCAATTTATCGTAGTGCTCAATTACCTGTTTCATCATCGGCTTTATCCTCCCTATTGCGGGTTTCGCATCTGTTACACAAGCGCACTACAGGCAAGCCTGTATCCCTGTTATAACACAAAAACCGCAGAAAATCAATCTCTGCGGTTTTTGTATTATTCATTTTCTCCGTAAAAAACAACAGAGAAAATCGGGCAAGCGCTTTTTTACCTGTCAGAAGACGGCTCTACCGTTCAGAAAGCGGTAGGGAAAGCCTATCTTCAGGAATTTTTCTTTTTGCGGCGAATCACGAAGAAGACCGCAACACCAGCACCGGCCAGAACCACCACGCTGCCGATCACAATAGCAACCAGCGCACCGGTGGAAAGACCGTCCTTATCGTCCTCGTCTCCCGGTTTGGTGTCGGGAGTCCCGGGATCGGGATTTTCGGGGTCGGGAGCACGCTGCTCGGAGAGAACTGTGGTAGCGGCCGCAAGACCGTTCACCGCCTC
>CAZGQH010000275.1:0-2669 GCA_964527575.1 uncultured Lachnospiraceae bacterium | reverse complement strand
GAAAGCAAACTGACAGGGAAACCGATAGCAGGAAATCTTTCGGTAAAAGAATTTCCGCAGCGTGTCCTTTTGTTATCCGAAACAATGGAAAGGCCGACTTTGGATAATTTATGGGATTACCATCGTCACTTTTACAGACAAATACCGACCACAATGAAAGACGATTTTTCTTTTGAAGATATGGCCGGAATTTATGAACAGGATGGACAATCTCGCTTATTTGTCGTTTGCACAAAATACAGGCCGATAGACGGCATAAAAACTTTACCGCAAGGAAGGTATTTATGTGCCGACTGTACCGAGGAAAACCGTAAACAGACAATAGAAGATTTACATAGAACAGCAAAATTGAACTATCAAGTCACGCCCGAATTTACCATACAGCTTATCGTTCTTTCGGGAATCCTACAATGGAACTATCAGGCACAGATCTATCTCGGAGCTTAATGGATTGAAAGATGAGACCGTTCCGCAGGCATTTTGTAGCAGATTACCCGAAAACCATCTTCTCCGCCCAAAATCTCAACCTCATGATTCGGAGGACACTTTTTAGAAGAAATCTTCCGACATACTGCTTTCTGACAGGAAACCGCCTTCTTATCGTACCGTCGATAAGAACAAGCCGCTCTTTTCTCTTGTCTCCTCCCCGGCAGACCGGATTTCAGCTTTTTCCCGGCAAAAACTTGTCAAGCCCTTAAAAACATGCTATAATAGAGAAAAAATTCCGGGAGGAAAACCATGAAGCTGACCGATATCGGCACCGTAAAAGAGCTGATGGGCGAAAACGCCTTCAAAAAGCAGTTCGGACAGAATTTTCTCATCAGCGAGTCCGTGCCCCGCCGTATTGCCGAGGCGGGAGCCGCCGAGGGGGTTCTGGAGATCGGGCCGGGTATCGGTACCCTCACCCGGGAGCTGGCGGTAAGAGCCGGAAAAGTGGTGGCAGTGGAGATCGACCGCAGCCTTCTTCCCATCCTCGACCGCACCCTGGCCGACTGCCCCAACGCCGAGGTGGTGGAGGGGGATATCATGAAGGTCGATCTTCCCGGACTGATTGCCGAAAAATTTACCGGTCCTGCTGCGGCAGACCGACCTGCCTCCGGCGCCAAAGACGGAACCGGCATCGCCGTCTGCGCCAATCTTCCCTACTATATCACCTCCCCGGTGCTGATGAAGCTTTTGGAATCGGGTGTTCCCTTCGGGAAAATCACCGTCATGGTACAGAAGGAGGTGGCCGGCCGGCTGACCGCTCCCCCGGGCAGCGAGGCCTATGGCGCCCTCACCGCAGCCGTCTCCTACTACGCTTCGGTAAAGAAGCTCTTCGATGTGCCGGCCGGCTGCTTTATGCCGAAACCCAAGGTAGATTCCGCTGTGATCCAGCTCATTCCCCATAAAGAACCGCCGGTAACGGCCGACAAGGAGACTCTCTTCACCCTCATCCGGGGAGCCTTCGCTCAGCGCCGCAAGACGCTGGCCAACTCCCTCTCGTCGGTTCTTCCCGACATTCCCAAGGAAACGCTCTCTTCTCTGATTGTCTCCTGCGGACACTCCGCCGCTGTCCGCGGCGAAACCCTTTCCCTTGCAGAACTTGCCGAGCTGGCAAACGCCATTTCCGACTGGAAAAAGGAAAACAGCTCTGCAAAATAAATTCAGGCCGGTATTGCCCGAAGGCAAAACCGGCCTGTGTTATTGCTTTTGTCTTTCGTCGGAACCCCAGCGAAAACCTTACATATTGGTCTCTATGTAGGACTGAAGATCTGCCACGGTACGGAGGGTAGGAACCACATCATCCGGCACGGAAACACCGAACTGCTCTTCCACCACCATGAGAATTTCCACAATATCGAGAGAATCGGCGCCAAGATCGTCCACGACGTCGGTACTATCCTCAATCGAATCGGCCTCGATGCGCAGCTGGCCCCCGATAATCTGCTTGATTTTTTCGTTTATATCCATTGTGCCCTCCGAAATTTCGCTTGTATTTCAAGTCTTTTCCACAGACTATTATAACAAGAAAAGCTCTTTTGTCAAGACTTTTTTGTTTTTTCAGGGAACTTTTTGCGATTTGTCTTATTTTTTTTAGAATTGCCCCCAAAACCCTTTGAAACCGGCTTGTGTCAGCCGCTTTTCCCCGTTTGATTCGAAAACGCCCCCATCGGGATATGACCGTCCGGATCGGAACTGCCGGTCACTCCGGCTTTTTGGCCCGGTCAAACTGGGACTGATAGAGGGACGCGTAAAAGCCGCCGGAAGAGAGAAGCTCTTCATGCCGGCCGCTCTCGATCACCTCTCCGTCCTTCAGCACCAAGATCACATCGGCATTCTTAATAGTAGAGAGACGGTGCGCGATGATAAAGGAAGTGCGGTCTTGGAGTAATGTATGAATGCCCTTTTGCAAAAGCCGTTCGGTCTTCGCGTCGATGGACGAGGTCGCCTCGTCAAGCACAAGAATCGCGGGGTCGGAGAGCAGCGTGCGGGCGAAGGCGATGAGTTGTTTCTGTCCCTGCGAGAGAAGACCTCCCCGCTCGGTGACAAAGGTGTCGTACCCCTCGGGCATCTGACGGATGAATTCATCCGCGCACACGGCACGGGCGGCGGCGCGCACCTCTTCGTCGGTGGCATCGAGTTTCCCATAGCGGATATTATCGGCGATACTACCCGAGAAAATGAAG
>CAZGQH010000274.1:0-2686 GCA_964527575.1 uncultured Lachnospiraceae bacterium | reverse complement strand
GGTATGGAGCAGACCCTTGACGTGGCGAACCGGCGACATGGTACCGTCATCCACATAGGAGTAGCGGTGATAGTCGTCCACGCTGAGGCGGAAGATCAAGCAGCAGCCTCCGCAAAAGCGGTCGGCCAAAGCAGGGTCGTCTAAAAGCTCCGCGACGCTGTAGAGTGAATCCTTGATCGAAAAAAGAGAGCTTTCATCGATGGAGTAGGCCGACAAACGGGAATCACAGGGAGCGGAAAAAACGGAAGGATCGGACTTCCAGCTTGTTATGCCTTCCTTTTGCCGGCGGGTGAAGAATTCGTTATAGGAATGAAAAGGACCCTCCTCATAGCGGGTCAGATCGATGTGGTTTTTCCGGATAAAGCCTTTGATAAGAGGGCGGGAGAGGGAGCTGCTCAGAAAAACACCGGATAATTTTGCGACCGGACGGGAGGTCAGGGGCTTCAAAATCAGGCGGCCGGGCAGGGTTCGGTAGAGAAACCGAAGAGACTTGCATGGCAATGGAGCCGATTTCTCGCGCTCACAGGATCGATTTTCGGTCAGAAGCTCATTTCCCATGAAAACCTCCTTTCTTGGCAGAGAGAGACGGTTAAATGATCAAAAGACGATAGGAGAGAATCGCGGCCACCAGAATCAGAAGACCGAGAATCACAAGAAAGACCATGCCTTTTTTGGTGGGCTTGTGAATGCGGAAGGGAGAGATGAAGGCAAAGGCGCAGGCCATCATGGCTGCGGCCAGAAAAATGCTGTAGATTCTGCCGCTATAGCGCGCCGGACACCAGAGAATGAAATAGGGGCGGCAGGCGAAGAGAAGCGGGACCAGCAGAGAGGAGCAGGTGATGGGAAGCCCGACGAAGCAGTTGTCAACAGTTGCTTCGGGGTTGTATTTCTGTTCGATATCGCGTACATTGAAAAAAGCCAGTCGAACAAG
Source organism: uncultured Lachnospiraceae bacterium (assembly GCA_964527575.1). GTDB lineage: Bacteria > Bacillota > Clostridia > Oscillospirales > CAG-272 > RGIG1993. The sequence goes on along the minus strand of CAZGQH010000274.1, from coordinate 1,755 downwards.
GCCGCAGATGACGAAAAAGACGAGAACCGGAATCAGATAGAGGCGGGAGCCGCCGAGGCGGTAGGCGATACAGGCGGGGAAGACGCCGAAACAGACAAGATCGGAGAGTGAATCGATCTGGACGCCGAAGTTTTCCTGCATCGAGGTGCGCTTCATCGTACGGGCCACACGTCCGTCAAACATATCGCAGAGTCCGGCGAAAAGAAGCAGGCAGATCGCTACCGGAAGCGGGCAGGCGCCGGCCAAGAGAAGAAAGATTCCGGTCAGAGAGGCGGCCAGCCCCAGATAGGTCAGAATGACGGTGTAGTTATAATAGCCGATCATGTCAGACTCTCTTTCTTTTGTCTTCGTTGGAAGCAAAGGGTGTTGATTAGGGTTACAAGACCGCAGAGCAGGACGTTCAGATAAAAGGTAACTCCGCGGGCCAGAAGCATCGCAGACGCTGCGATCTGTTTTTCCGGATAAATCAGTTCGGTGTAAAGTAAAGTCAGCATTGCCTCGGTAGCACCGGCCGATCCGGGGATCGGAAGGGCATATACCGACATCTGCGTCATGACCTGAACGGCAAAGACGGTGGAAAAGGAGGAAAAACCCGGTATTGCTATCTCCGGTCCGAAGGAAAGGTAGATAAAGTAGGGTACCATGAAAAAGACAACCCGCTGCAGGAAAGCGAGCAGCATTACCTTGATGGTGAGAAGCGGATGTGTGGCAATGTAGTGCCGACATCCGGCAAAGTCAGCAATCGATTGATCCAGCTTTTGTTCCGCCCGTTCTCTGCGGCGGAGCAGCTTTATCTTGGCAAGCAGTCGGATGACGAACAGGCCGAGTCGACGGGCCAGATGCCCAAAACGCAAAAGCAGGATACAGCCCGCGAAAATCACAAGGCTGACGATGATTCCAACGATCAGACAGATCCGGAAATAAGGATTGTCAAAGAAAAGAATGTTTGGAGAAAGAAAGGCGGCAAGTAGCGTGCAGAGCAGAAGACCGCCGGTAAAGCTGGTGGTGAAAAGGACGGCAGTTACGGTGGCTTTGGAGATCGAGATGCCTTCGCGATTCATGGTGTAGATCATCAAAGGCTGTCCACCCTCTGAGGAGGGGGTAATTGCCGAAAAATAGAGATCCACCGAGGCATAAGCAAAGCTTTTGAGTGGGAATATTTTTATGCCCAGCGAGCGGGTGATGGTTCCCAGACTGGCTCCCTCCAGCGCCACATAGAGCAGCATGAAGAGACATGCCAGCAATACATAAAAGAGGTTGTTGTTTTTAAGCGTTGAAAAGATCTCGCCCAGCTCGTGCTGGCGGAATATCAGTGCCAGTGTAAGGACGATAAAGAAAAGCATGACGACAAAGCTGACGATTCGTCCGACACGAGCGCGCCCGACACGAGCGGGATGGTTCTGTTCCATAGTTATGATCTTGCGCTCCTTTAGCCTTTCTTTATTGCATCGCCTTTTATTGTAGCGGAAAGTACAAAAAAAGTCAATACTAATTTGTCATATTATCGGGTCTTGTGCGGTATTGTCACGGTTGGACAGCAGGGCGATTTGAAAAATCGGCTTTGGTATAAATGCGGTTGTTTTCCGGACCTTCTTCCGAAAATTCCAGCAGCTCGCTGACCGTGACCAACTGGTAGCCCTGTTTCAGCAGGGCTGCGATCAGAGAATCCGCTGCGTCGGCGGCCGGCGCATGGATGTCGTGCATCAGAACAATGGCACCGTCGTGTGCACTTTGCAGGACGCATGCAGTGACATC
>CAZGQH010000273.1:0-2696 GCA_964527575.1 uncultured Lachnospiraceae bacterium | reverse complement strand
GATACTACGGGAGAGAGTGAGTCCTCCTCGGATAGTACGTCCTCTTCGGTAACGGCGACCGATCCTGCCGATACCACGCAGCCCGGCACTACCGAGCCTGAGCCCGATCCGGTCGCACCTGCGGTGGCACTTGACCTCTCCTTCAGCAGTACCCAGTGCTGTTCCTCTTCCTACGATCCCAAGGCGGGCGGTACGGCAGGGAAGTTTTCGGTCTATGATCGCTGGTATTCCACCGATTATATGGATATTTCCGGGTACTACGGTCTCTATTATGAGCTGGGAAGCCACAAGTACCTCATGCCGCTCTCCTTTTATAATGCGGAAAAAGAATATATCGGCGGTGTGGGCACCACGACTACCAGCGATTGTTCTACCCTCAGCGGTTTTATCGTAATTCCGGAGGACGCGGTCTATGCCCGCTTTATCACTTTTGTGGGAATTGACCGCTGCGAGGCCTACCAGACCCCCTATGTGGGCGGATTTCTTACCGAGGCCGATTATCTTGCCGAAAAGGGAAAGTTTCCCTACAGCGATCTCACCATCGCCTGTATCGGAGACAGCCTGACCGAGGGAGACATCGGCTCCTATGATCGCTCTCATCCCGACGTGACCTATCGGAACTATCCTCACTGGCTGGCCAAGGAATTCGGCTGCCGTACCCTGAATTACGGCAAATGCGGCTATACCTCCGAGGGCTATTTCAACTTTGTCCGGAGCGGCAATGTGGATCTCTCCGAGGCCGATGTGATCCTGATCATGCTGGGAACCAACGGAGGTCTCAAGCGAAACGGCATGCAGCAGTACAATGCTTATCTGCTGCTTCTCAAGCAGATTCGCTCGATCATGAAGGAGGGCGCCCGGATCGTTCTGATTACGCCGCCTCATGCTTCGGCCAACCGGCCCTCCATTGTGGATGTCAACTGTCAGGAGAATGTGAAGGAGGCGGCCAAAACCGTTCTCGAGATTGCGAAGGCCGAGAGCCTTCCGGTGATCGACGCCCACACCGACAGCCCGATTCAGGAGGCGAAGGAAAACATCTATCAGCCAAACGACGGTCTGCATATGGGAGAGGAAGGCTACCGCGTCTTCGCTTCCTATATTGCATCCGAGCTGAGCAAGATTCTGGCTGCCGGCGAGTAAGCCGGGTCTTTGCAGGAAGAAATCAAAACAGGACTTGTCCTTTTGGGGATAAGTCCTGTTTCTTTGTTGTGTTCTCTTCTCGTGTTACAAGGCGTTTTTCCCGGGGACAAAAAGTCCTGCGGTATCGGCTTTTTCCAGGCGGAGCAGGGCGATTTTTTTATCGAGTCCCCCGGCATACCCGGTCAGGCAGCCTCCCGACCCCACCACCCGGTGACAGGGGACGATGAGCGAGACCGGGTTGTGACCGACAGCGCCGCCCACTGCCTGTGCGGATGGCTTTTTATCAGAACCGGCGGCGATTTCCCGGGCGATGCTGCCGTAGCTGCGGGTTTTTCCATAGGGAATGGCGAGAAGAATTTCCCATACCCGCCTGCGAAAGTCCGACGCACCGGCAAAGGAGAGGGGCGGTATGAAGTCCGGATTTTGTCCCGTAAAGTAGAGATTCAGCCATTTTTTTGTTTCTTCAAACACGGGAAGGGATGCTTCTCTGGCGTTTTTGTCAAGACGGGCGGCAAAATAGGTCTGTCCGTCAAACCACAGGCCGGTGAGGGCTTCTCCGTCGCCGGCCAGTGTGATGCCGCCGAGGGGTGAGTCATAATGATCGGTATACTTCATATCATGTCTCCGTAACAGATTGATCGGGTGATTTCGGTTTAAGGGTATGTCTTCTCTTTTGCAGAAGTACAAGGATAAGTCCGATAAACGAGGTTGCCGCCTCGGTGGCAGGAAAGGCCAGCCATACCCCGAAAAGTCCGGCAATATGAGCTAAGAGGAAGGCGATGGGGATGATGAGAATGAGGCCGCGGAGCAGAGAGAGAATCTGGGCGGGAAGGGCGTTTTCGGCCGAGGCAAAGCGGGTGGAGAGCAGGATATTGAGTCCGGCGAAGGGGAGCCCGAGAAAATAGAACTTCATGCCGGAGGAGGCGAGGGCCTGCAGGGCGTCGTCCTTTTCTCGATTGAAGAGAGCGGTGACCGGATCCGAAAAGAGAAGGATTGCCGCCAAAACGGCAAGAGAGAGAAGCAGCGAGGTGACAAAGGCATAGCGGGTGTAGCGCTTCATTCCCACCCTATCTTTTTCCCCGTGTGCGCAGCTGAAGAGAGGCTGTACCCCCTGGGAGAGGCCGGTCTGGATCGCGATGGCCACTAAGGAGAGATTGGCAATGATGCCGTAGGCGGCGATACCGGTGTTGCCCTTAAGACCGAGAAGAATCCGGTTGAAGACGATCATAACAATGCCGGAGGAGACTTCCGCTACGAAAGAGGGAAAGCCGAGTGCCAGGATGCTTCCCACCAGACGGGGCGCGGGTTTTCCGAAGCGGAGGTGAAAGCCCCTCTTCGGACGGATGAGGTGGTGGGAGAGGATCGCCAGACTGACCAGGGGCGAGACCCCGGTGGCAAGGGCTGCGCCGAAGATTCCGAGATTCAGCGGGAAGATCAGGATGTAGTCGAAGAGAATGTTGAAAAGACTGCCGGCAATCATGGCGAGCATGGCAAGCCGGGGTCTGCCGTCGTTCCGCACAAAGGCAAGCAGCAGGTTGTTGAGGAAGAAGGCAGGG
>CAZGQH010000272.1:0-2744 GCA_964527575.1 uncultured Lachnospiraceae bacterium | reverse complement strand
GATGCTCGGCAGAGCGTAACGCCCCACCAGAAAAAGCTCCCGGAAGGAAAAGCGCTGAAAAGAGCCGCAGGACATTTTGGAGAGCCGGATAAACAGGGTAATCAGCGCCAGAACACAGGCCGCACCCTGGGCGATGAAGGTGGCCCAAGCCACACCGGCCACGCCCCAGTCAAAGACAATGACAAAGAGGGCATCCAGAAAAATATTGCCCAGAGAGGAACCGATGAGGAAATAAAGGGGCGTTTTCGAATCCCCCATCGCGGTAAAGACCCCGTTCGCTATGTTATAGAGGAAGACAAAAGCAAAGCCGTAAATGTAAATATTGAAATAGAGGGCGCTGTCGGCAAAGATCGCCGCAGGCGTGTCCACCAGCCGAAGCAGCGACCCGCTGAAGATCCGGCCGGCAATCGAGAGAAGCGCCGACAGAACCGCCGAACCGATGAGGGAGGTAAAGACCGCCGTCTTTACCTTATCGATCCGCCCCGCCCCGAAATGCTGGGAGATTACCACCGAGCAGCCGATGTTGCTGCCCACGGCGATGGCCATAAAGATCAAGGTCAGGGGAAACGAGGCGCCCACCGCGGCAAGAGCGCTTTCCCCGTCCCCGGCAAAATTGCCGGCGATCCAGCTGTCGGCCATGGTATAGAGCTGCTGAAAAACGACGCTGATAAACAGCGGAAGAGTAAAACGAAAGAGCACCCGCTCCGGCTTGCCCTTGGTAAGATCGACCGTCATAAAACGCCATCCTATTCTCGAAAAATCTGTCGGCCTTATTATACTACCGAAGTTCCTTTCTGTCAAAGGCTTTCGGGCAAAAAAGCCCAAAAAGAAAGGGACAAACACTTTTTTGCAAGCGTTTGCCCCGTATTCTTCGAAAAAAGGACTCACCACCACTGCTGGCAGTTGAAGAGCAGCGCCACAGCGGTGGACATACCGAACACGCAGTAGCCCTGATCCTTCGGAACTGCGTCAGGCGTCTTGTTCTTCCAATCGGTCCAGACCAGACCGTCGGCATTGCGGTTCTCGTACACCTTGGCCGCATTGGTCTGCAAGAAGGTGAGGATTTCAAGATCCCCGGTCTCCTTGGCCAGACGATAGAGCCAGCGGGTCAGAATCCCCTTGAAGCCCGGCAGGTCACCGTTGTTAAGAGACGCCTCACCGTTGTCAAGGATGCCGCCCGTGGTCAGGCTCTTCATGGCATAGCTCGCCGCCTTCTTGGCATAATTCAGATAGATCTCTTCCCCGTAATGCCGATAGAGCAGCGTGCAGGCGCCGAGGAAGGTGCCCTGATTGTAGGTGGATGCCCACTTGCTGATCTCGCCCTTTAAGGGATAGGCGTCGTAGACCTTGCCGACATTCGGCTCATACATATACTTGACTTCCCAGTCGATCAGAGACTTTGCCTTGGCGAAATAGTCCTCGTTTCCCGACACCTCGCCGATCAGACAGGCGGCGATCGCCCCCGGACAGTTCACACAGGAGTTCTTGGTGTTGTTGTCGGTGGTCCAATAGAGCCCGCCACCCAGCTTGGTGTCATAGGCGCGCTCGTAGGTCTTGTCAAAATTCATCTTGGCGATCTTATAGTAGGTCTGCTCGCCGGTCAGGATGGTGATACGGGTAAAGGCGATACAGATCCACATAATATCGTCGTTATACATGTTGCCCTGCCAGAGGCTGCCGTGAACCCGGGTAAATTCCCGGGCAAAGGAGATCATCTTTTCTTTATAAGCCTCATCCTTCGTCTGCTCGTAGGCGTCGATGTAGGTCTCCAGCATCTCGGCCGCATCCCAGAAGGCATTGGGCGTAGCCCAGCTGCCGTTCCAATAGGCCTCGTTGAAAGAATCGTAGATCTCGCCTGCCATGGCGGCGTAGCTCTTTCCGGTTTCAGAACACTCGCTCATATCGAGCAAAAAGGCGTCTTCCAGACCGGCATCAAGAAACACATCGGTCTTGTCGGCCATATATTTGTCGACAAACTGCATGACGGCCTGCGCCAGCGTATCAAGACCGCCGGCCGTAATGACCAGCTTTTTTCCCACCACCTGCACGCGGGATTCGTTAAAGGCAAGCTCGCCGGGAACCTTCGATTCCTCACGGTTGGTGTCACCCAAGAGAATTTCGTACTCGGGCGCAACAAAGGCATCCGCCTCATCCGGCTCGATAAAATCGCTTGTAAACTTGATCATTTGGACGCCGCAGGCCTTGAAGGCGTCCCGCAGAGCATTCATCGACCGTAAAAAGGCGGCGTTTCGGTTGGCACCGTAGGGATACACCACCTGATACTTCGTCTCGCCTCCCGAGACCAGCGTCAGGCCCTCATCCACCGTCCCGGGATCGTCTTCCCCGGTAGTGGTGCCACTGCTGCTGTCAGCGGGATCGCCGCTGCAGCTTACAAAAACCACAAGAAGCGCGGCCATCAGGAGAACTGCGGTAAGAAGAATCAAAATCTTTTTCATCGTATTTCTTCCTTATGTAGGTATTTTGTTTATTTTATCATTTTTTCAGGAATAAGTAAAGACAAAATCGTGAATTTTTATTATCGAATTCATTTATTTTTGTAGATAACTGCCAAGTATCCTTCCTCCGCACTTTTGCTTAAAGGATTTTTATGAAAAAAAGCGAAAAAGAGAAAGTTTTCCCTTGACAAACGCCCGGTTCTGTATTATAATAGGAGCGTTCCGTTATGGAGGCGTAGCTCAGCTGGTCAGAGCGCACGGTTCACATCCGTGAGGTCATGGGTTCGA
>CAZGQH010000271.1:0-2759 GCA_964527575.1 uncultured Lachnospiraceae bacterium | reverse complement strand
ATTGTGTTGGTTCTCGACCGTTCGGGCAGCATGGCGGGCACACCGCTGGCCAATCTGAAGCTCGGTGCGGACACCTTTATTGACATCATCGATGAGGCTACCGACAGCGCTCAGGACGGCAATATTGGTTCGGGAAGCCGGATCGGCATTGTCAGCTTTTCTGATACGGCAGTCGCGAACACACAGCTGATTACCTCCGTGGCCGATCTGAAGGCCGCCGTGAACGGCCTCACCGCCGGCGGCTCCACCAACCATGCCGCCGCCTTTACCGAGGCAGTACAGCTGCTCTCCGGCCCTTCGACCAATGCCAAGGTAATCGTTATGTTCACCGACGGTAAGACCACGGCGGGAGCGCCTCCGGCGCCGATTGCCGCGGCGGCCCGGGCGTCGGGCATCGTCATTTACTGCATCGGCCTTGTCGGGGCGGACGGCATCGATGTGAGTGTGCTGGACGACTGGGCCACCGATCCCGATGCTTCTCACGTGGCAGTGACGCCCGATGCGGCAGATCTGGAGCAGCTTTTTGCCGATCTGGCCGCCAACATCTCCAAGCCCGGCGCCACCAACATCACCATCGACGAAGTCGTGAATCCCGATTTTGTCATCACCAATGTCATCCCGCCCAATGTGGGCACGGCCACGATGTCGGGCGCTACTACCCTGCAGTGGAAGATCCCGGAGCTGGGTGTGACCGGCAACGAGGGGGCTTCCTTAGAATTTTTTGTCCGTCATGTTGCTCAGACCTCCGGAACCAAGCTCGTCAACCAATCGATTGCTTACAGCGACGATGAGGGAAACGCGGTGACCTTCCCGGCACCGACTGTAACGGTGGACTGCGGTGTCGTGATTACGCCCGAACCCTGTCCTCAGCCGGTGGATATTACGGTGGAGGGCTGCCAGGACTCCCTTGTAGTCGATCTGGGAGATGTCTATCTCGAATCGCAGGGACGGATTATTCAGATCGACGTGGCGCTGAAAAATGTCTGTCCCTATAAGCGGGTTGCGCTGGCAGTGATCCTGACCGAAGTGGATCTTGCCGGCGTGGAGTATCAGCGGGGGATGAAGGTTCTGACGGTTCCTGCCCATACCTTCCCCACCTGCCGGGACATTCTGGTTCGCTGCATCAAGTTCGTTCTGCCCGAGGATCTGAACGTGTCGGGCGGAACACCGGGCGCGCTTTGCAGTCCGCGGAATCTGCGCGCGCGCTTTATTGCCCATACGATCGACAACGATTTTCACTGCTGCGACAGCGTCGTGACACTGTAAATCTTTTCGGCCGCTTCTTATTCCATAAGAAGCGGTACATAGAGAAGAGCCTTGAAAAGGGAAGCATTCAAAACAGTTTACGGATTACATAGTTTTTTGTTTGAATAGCGACTGAAAGCGGCAATTTCTTCTCTATTTTCCAAAAGAATGGGTGACTTTCCGAAAAAACTGTTGACAAAAAGATTTTCCTGTGCTATACTACAAAAGTAAAAGGCGTCGACGAAGAGGGCGCCGAGGGGTATCCTTCAGAGAGACGGCGGGTGGTGTGAGCCGTTGGAAAGACTTCGGTGTTTGTAGCTTCCGAGCCGGGAGGAAGAACGCGTATCCCGTCAGTAGAACCTCCCCGTGATGGCTGCGTCAAGGCATAAGGGCTGTTTGGCCCGGAGTGGCAGTTTTACTGCAATTTGAGTGGTACCGCGGGTATTATTGGAAAGATAAACACCCGTCTCAAAGCAAGATGACTTTGGGACGGGTGTTTTTTTCGTCCCGGAAAAGAGGTTAATCGATGAAACAGGCAATGAGCGGACTGGACTACAAGATCATGGAGATGGCGCGGCGTATCCGCGAGCTGAGAAAGATCGAGGGTCTTACTGTGGAGGAAATGGCGGTGCGAACCGACCTGTCGGTGGAGGAATACCGGCGCTGTGAGAATGGAGAGAGCGATCTGAACTTCGCCTTTATCTACCGCTGCTCGCTGGCCTTCGGCGTGAATGTTACCGACATTATCGAGGGCTACAGCCCGAATTTGAAGTCCTATACTGTCACCCGCTCAGGGGCGGGACAGGAGATTGCGAAGGCGCACGGCATGACCTACTACAACCTGGCATACGCCTTTCAGAATCGGATCGCCGAGCCCCTTTTCGTGCGGAGCGTCTACGAGGAAGGGGCGGAGCAGCGGGATATTGAGCTGACCACCCACACGGGGCAGGAGTGCGATCTTGTGATCGAGGGGCATCTGATGGTGCAGATCGGGGAGCACCGGGAGGTGCTGGGCCCCGGCGACAGCATCTATTTTGACAGCGCCACGCCCCACGGCATGATCGCGGTGCAGGGGGCGGACTGTCTTTTCTATGCGATCGTTCTGAATCCCACCGGCGAGCCGATTGATGAGCTGACTCCGGTGGGCACCATCCGGGAGGCGGCTTCGATTCGGAAGGATACCGAGGAGCGGATCTATCAGAATTTTGTGGAGGTTGTCGAAAACGAAAACGGCACTCCCACCGCGATCACCTTTAAGAATACCGAGAATTTCAACTTCGCCTTCGATGTGGTGGACGCCCTGTCGGAGAAGAAGCCGGACAAGCTGGCCATGCTTCATCTTTCGAAGGACAAGGAGGAGCGGCGCTTTACCTTCCGGGATCTGCGTCGGGCTTCCTCTCAGTGTGCCAACTACTTCAAGTCGCTGGGCATCAAAAAGGGCGATCGGGTGATGCTGGTGCTCAAGCGGCACTACCAGTTCTGGTATGCCATGCTGGGTCTGAACAAGCTGGGCG
>CAZGQH010000270.1:0-2767 GCA_964527575.1 uncultured Lachnospiraceae bacterium | reverse complement strand
TGAAAGACTTTTTCGACAGACTGAGCCTATCGCATAAGCGATAGGCTTTTTGGTGGCACACTCTTACAAAATCGAGCCGTATCATAAGTTTTTTCGAAATCGATCCATGTTTCAAAGTCAGAGGATAGACTTATCCCTTGGTGGTGATGGGAGTTGCACTTGACCGCTATCTTCCGGGGTGATACTCCATGCTTGTAAACGAAGCTATGTATGATTATCAGTAGCCCCTTTAAAACTCAACTGTCAGTTTACAAAAACTTTCTTTTTTATCTCTTCACGAGTTAATGAAAAATGTTATAATATGTACAACGGTACCGGAATAACATCTTGGAGGATTCCTATGAAAGAAAATATGGGGCAGATTATTAAACGTCTGCGAAAAGAACGAAATCTCACGCAAGAGGAACTTGCGGAACAACTGAATATTTCAGCACAAGCAATTTCAAAGTGGGAAAATGGCACGAGTATGCCCGACATTTCTCAGGTCGTACCGCTTGCAAATTTGTTTGGTGTACCAACCGACGTTTTGTTCGGCGTATATGGTACGGAACACGAAGAAGAAGTGAATTTGCGTTTGAAAGAAATTTATGAGATCTATGACGGCTGTAAGGACGGTGAAGAGGGTTCTACTGCGCTGATCATACTTGATAAATATCGAGATGCATTGCGCGCCTACCCTAACAACGCAACCCTTCTTTCCGAAGCATCTGCCTTTGGTACGATGATATTACAAAATTATCAATCAGCGTTAAAACCGCTCATTGACCAAAAAGGAATTGATGACCTCGCTAATGAAATCATTCGTTGGTCAGAGCTTGTTATAAAATACAGTTCTTCCACCGGTCATATGCTATTAGCCCAAAGACGTTTAATCGACATCTACGTTCTTCGTAAGAATTGGGATGCCGCGTACGCATTGGCAGAAACCTTCCCTAATACTGTTGGCAATGTTCGCTGTTTACTTATGGCAGAATTGAAACACAGCGAGGGAAATACAGACGGTGAAAGAATGCAACGGTACGGCAATATAGAAACACTATCGTCAAAACTTGGCTACGAAATTTCGATGCTGGGAAATCTGTATATGCGCGAAGGAAAGTTGGAAGATGCTTTATACTGCTATACTGCTTTTCGCAATATAGTAGAAGCGATGTATGAGGACGAAAAATACAGACCGCCGTTTATCTATGATCATTATCCAATGTATCGTTTTCCTGCAGAATGCCTTATTCAATTAGGCCGAGAGGAAGAAGCAATCGAACTGCTTGAAGAAGGAGTAGATTTTATTCTCACACAGGCAGAAAACTTTAACAAAAAGAGATATCTTAATGTTCCGCTTCTGCGAGATTATTCCTTTGGATATGGGCATGACGGTAATGCAGAATATCATGACCTCAAAGGAAAACTGCAACGCTTTGTGAGTGGGGATGCTGTCAAAGCACTGGAAAAGCATACAAGATATGGTGCTTTGGTTGAAAAAGTTTCCGCTATCCAATGATTTTTACACCCGACACAGCCGAGAGATGTCTTGGCTGTGTTTTTTTGTTTCGTGGGTTCAGATCCTCTCGGAGAAGGGATGGATTTGTTTTGTAATCAACTATTTGTAAACAATTTGTGTCTAACGTAAAAAAACGGAAGAATTTGAAACCCTGTCGTGGGTTCAAGTCTTTCCGGTCGCTTGCTGTTGTTATTAAATTTCCAGAAAAGTGCGTGTTCGGCAGTTCGAATCCTTCGACTCGAAAAAATATCGAAAATGGATCTATGGAAATTCGAAAAAAGTTAGGGTCGAAAAAAACGGAGAAATCTCTCGAAATCTCCGCTTTTCTCGTTTTTTCTCGGTCGGATCTAAATCGACCGTTAAACATGGCAGGGGCAGGAGGATTCGAACCCGCGACCCACGGTTTTGGAGACCGGTACTCTACCAGCTGAGCTATACCCCTGTATTGACAACAGAAGTATTATAGCACAACTGTTTTGGTTTTGCAAGCCTTTTTCGAAAAAAATCTGAAAGAGACGCTTCCCGCCGCAATTCCGTGCGTTTTTTACGGGTGTCGGAACGAGATACGCCACTTCCCGTTCTTCTTGACCACCTTGTCGTACAGCCAGAGCAGATACCCGAACGCGACAAAGATCACGGCAAGAAGCACGACCATGACGAGTACGCCGCCGTAGCCCAGCTTGTCGACATTCAGGAAGAAATACGGGTATTCAAACCCGGGAATGCAGGCGCCGAGGATCAGAATATATCCGACGTACGCAAACGGCGCGACGACCGACAAGAGCGGATGCCAGAGCCTGACCCATCCGTGCTCCTCAAACAGAAGATAGTCCAGCACAAACAGGATCGGGACTGCGACGTGATAGGTCAGGTTGCCGATATTCCGCCAGAAATCGACGGAGAACGGGTCGCCGAGCAGGATCAGATACACAAAAAACGTGACCGAGATCATGACGGTTGCAAGAAACTTAACGCACCGGAACTGTTTGTGGAATCCCTCGGTCGTTCCCGCTCGGAACATCCGGATCGTTTCAATGGTGACGAGCAGGGTCACGATCCAGACCACGATGTTGGACAGATTGGTGTAGTATTTCAGAAATTCCCAGCTGACCTCGTGAGGTCCCGTTCCGTAGTAAAACAGATTGGAAGCCAGCAGTACCGCGAAGGTGCTGACGCACAGCATCACGACACGGTAGATCAGTTGTGTCAGAACATTTCTTTTCATATCAAAACGCCCTCCTTCTTTTTCCAGAGTATTATACCGCAAAA
>CAZGQH010000269.1:0-2784 GCA_964527575.1 uncultured Lachnospiraceae bacterium | reverse complement strand
GTTGCTGCCGCTCTTCACCGAATCGGTGAACCAGGCGAAGGTGGTGCCGACCAGCATGGTTGTGCAGAGAAGCAGCGACAGCAGGCTGGCAAAGAGCGCTCTTTTAGTATTGTTCTTCTTTGTCATTGTAGTTTTTCCTCCTTTTCAAATTTTTTCAATGACAGCAGGATATCTGCACGGATCTTTTTTCCGAACATTCAGAAATGGGATCCGATGGGCAGCATTGGGGCAGCGTTTCTTAAAAATGGTTTTCACTGCAGACGGCCGGTGTACTTTGGGGGCTCTATTCCGTATTTCTGAAAATATTATATATGATATCCATTTATGATGCAAGTGCTTTGTCAAAAATTCAATTAAAAAAGTCACCTGAAAAACAGCACTATCCTCGCTGCCCTTCTTTGAGGAAGAAAGCAAGCGCCCGTCTTAGATGGGCGCTTGCTTTCTGTCTTATGTTTTACGTGGAACCGTCCGGATTACTCTCCCATGCGAAGGGCGACCTTCATCACGCCGTTCCGGCGCGCTTCAAAGAGAGCGTAGGCCTCGTCGATCTGGGAAAAAGGAAAGGTATGGGTGATGAGAGGCCGGGTGTCGAGTTCTCCCGCCGCGATCAGCCGGAGAATCTCCTCCACATCACATCCGTCCACCCCGCCGGTCTTGAAGGTGAGATTCTTTCCGTACATTTGGGGAAGGGGCAGGATCTGATCCTTCTCGTAAAGCGCCACTACCGTGACGGTGGCGTTGGGACGGGCGGCGCGCCAGGCCAGCTCAAAGCTGTCCTCGCTCCCTGCTGCCTCGATCACAATATCGGCGCCGCCCCGGGGAGAGGCCGCTTTGACAAAGGCGAGGCAGTCTTCGGGCGTTGTGACGAGAGCCGAGGGATAGTGCTCTTTTACAAACCGACGGCGCGCCGGGTCGCACTCGGCCACAATCACCTTTTCCGGCCGTTTCAGCAGAGCGGCGGACAGCGTACAGATGCCGGTGGGGCCGGCGCCGATCAGAAGCAGGGTGTCGTCCGGTCGGATATCGGAGATTTTCGCGGCCCAGTATCCGGTTGCCAGAATGTCCCCGGCGAAGAGGGCCGCCTCATCGCTCACGCCATCGGGAATGCGCGTAAGGCCCCGGTCGGCCAGAGGAACCCGGACATATTCTGCTTGTCCGCCGTCGATCCGGCAGCCCAGCGCCCAGCCGCCCTGCTCATGGGTGCAGTTGTTCACATAGCCCCGGCGGCAGAAGAAGCATTCGCCGCAGAAGGTCTCTACATTGACCGCAACCCGGTCTCCGGGCCGGATTCCGGTGACGCCCCGGCCGACTTCCTCCGCTATGCCCACCATCTCGTGGCCGACGGTGACGCCAAGGCGGGCGCGGGGCACGGCCCCGTGCTTGATATGCAGATCGCTGGAACAGATGCTGGCCAGCGTCACCCGGACAATAGCGTCCCGGTCGTCGGCAAGAGCCGGCTTTTCTTTTTCGGTAAGGCCGAATTTCCCCTCGGCAAGATAGGTATAGGCAAGCATAATAAAAAATCCTTTCTCAGAACCGGTTTGGGAAGCGTTTTGCGGTCAGATCAGAATTCCCTCGCAGTGGTCGATCTCGTGCTGAATAATCTCGGCCGAAAAACCGGAAAAGCTCTTGACCCGCTTTTCCAGAAGGACTTTCGTCCCCCGAAAAACCGCCGTTTCATAGGCTACTTTGATTTTTCCGTAGCGCCGGACCGGGCGGGGACCGCCGAGCAGCGAAAGACAGCCCTCTTCGCTGTCAAAGGGAGCCTCTTTCTTAAGAATCACCGGATTGAAGAGGACGAGATATTCCCCTTCGTGCAGGATGGCGATGATCCGCTTCCGGATGCCGATCATGTTGGCAGCCATGCCCACACAGGTCTTTTCATGTGCCTTCAGCGTATCGAGAAGATCGGCTGCCGTGGAAAGGTCGTCTTCCGTCGCCTGTCGGGAGGGCAGCGCCAGAAAGAGAGGATCGTGAATTAGCTCCCGGATCATACGCCTACCTCCCCGGAGAGATAGACCGTCCGGATGCGGTCGAGAATCGCCCGATCGGCGGGGCAGAAGACATAATCGCCGATCTCGCCGGGGGTGATCCAGCGGAGGGCTTCATGCGCGAGGCAGCGGGGCTCCCCTGTGGGGATTGCCGCTTCAAAAAGGGTTAAGTGGATGGTGATGTCCGGATAGGTATGGGTGACCTCCATGAAAGCCTTCCCAACCGTCACTGTGACATCCAGCTCCTCTCTTGCCTCCCGGATAAGGGCCTCTTCCTTTGTCTCCCCGGGATCCACCTTGCCCCCGACAAATTCCCACAGCCCTCCGTTCGGCTTCTTTGCCGGGCGCTTGCCGATGAGAAAGCGACCCTGCCGGAAAATCAGACCGGCCACGACTTCAATCATCCTTATGATCCTTCCTTTCTATCGATAATAGAGAGATAATAGGGGCGTTTGGAGGCGGTTTTGGCCTTGCCGGAATGGCAATCACTCTGCCTCTCTCTCTGCCAAGTCACAAATTTTCTGTCCGGGAAATTTGTTTTTTCAGACTTTCTCCCGCGATACGCAGCCCGCTGCCGGTTTCGCTTGCGTTTCTCCGTGCGGGCTTTTTCTGATACCGATTTTATCACAGAACCGGTAAAAACACAAGAAGGTACTCCTTGACCTTTCATCGGTTAAATCAACAAAAAGGGCGGTTTACAGCCGTTTGGTGAAGCGGCAGGCGGGATAGCGGGAGCATCCGTAAAATTTCCCATAGCGCCCTGTTCTTAAAACCAACGCGCCGGAGCAAAGGG
>CAZGQH010000268.1:0-2825 GCA_964527575.1 uncultured Lachnospiraceae bacterium | reverse complement strand
CCCCGCTCTCCTCTCTGGCGCCGCCCTGCGGTTTGTCTGTTCCCTTGGCCTCCCCGGTATCGGCAGTCGGAACGGGAATATCTCCCCGTTTATCCGCGGGCCGCAGCAGATCCAGCGGATAGGTCTTCGGCTGTTTTTCGTTCTCGTTCTGAAGGCGGACCCGTACCTGCCCCACTAAGGGCTTGACCTCGACCACCACGCCGGGACCGTCGGGTGTAATAACCGACGCTTCCAGCTTAGGCATCCGCCGCAGCTCCTCCTGATAGGTGTCGTACTCATAGCGCAGGCAGCACATCAGGCGGCCGCAGGCGCCGGAAATCTTGGCGGAATTGAGGGAGAGGTTCTGCTCCTTTGCCATTTTAATCGAAACCTGAACAAAATCGGGCAAAAAGCTGCTGCAGCAGAAGGGACGGCCGCAGATGCCCAGTCCTCCCATGATCTTCGCCTCGTCCCGGATGCCGATTTGACGAAGCTCGATGCGTGTACGGAAAAAGCCCGCCAAATCCTTTACTAACTCCCGGAAATCCACCCGGTCGTCAGAAGTGAAATAGAAGAGGAGCTTGGAATTGTCGAAGGTATATTCCACATCGATCAGCTTCATATCGAGCTTGTGATCCAGAATCTTATTCTGACAGACCGCAAAGGCCTCCTGCTCCTTCTCCCGATTGGCCTCAAAGCGTAAATCATCGTTTTTATCGGCAAGACGGATCACATTCTTCAGCGGGAGCACCAGCGTTTCCCGCTTGACAAAGGTGTTGGCCAACGTGACACGCCCGTATTCCATTCCCCGAGCAGTCTCCACAATGGCATGCTCCCCCTCACGGGCAGTGCAGCCGTTGGCGCCGAAATAGTAAACCTTGCCCGAGCCCCGGAAGGAGATGCCGATGATCTCGACCTCTTCCGGCAGTTCCTCGGTAACAAAGCTGTTGTTTTCCTGATTATCCACTGTTTTGTAACCTTTCTTTTCGTAAGTCAGACTTCCGAAAGTCTTGTATAGAGAAGCGCCTTGGCGCTCTGAAGATTGGGGTTGTAAATGAAATCCTTTTCAAGGGCAGCCAGTACATCGCTGATACCGAGAAGCCGGTCGATCGACAGCCGATCGGCCAGTTCTGAAATCCTGTCGTTTTTAGGAAAGAGATAGTCGCAGTCACCACCGGTGGCACGATAGGCAATCACATCCCGCACGGCAAGCCGGAGCAGCAAAAGCGCCTGCCCAAAAGCCTCCCGGTCGGGCGCAAGCGACCAGATTCCCCGAACCAAAGCCGTCCGATCACGGAGAGAGACCGCCTCCAAAAGGCCGATCACCGCCTCGGCTGTATCCTTCTTTTTCTCCCCTGCCCGCTCCACCGAGAGAAGCGCCTCTCCGTAGGAGCCTCCGGCCGAGCGCACAAAGGAAAGAAAGGCTTCCCGGTCACGCTCATAGAGGCGCGAGGCTTCCGCCGAATGGGCGAGAAGCAGTTCGGTCAGCTCCTCAACCGAAAAGGACTGCATCCGAAGTACCGGCGCGCGGGAACGGATGGTGGGCAGAAGCGAGGCCATATTTTCGGCCAAAAGCAGGATATAAACACCGGCCGGCGGCTCCTCAATCAGCTTGAGAAGGGCGTTCTGCGCCGCTGTAGTGAGTGCCTCCGCATGATTTACGATAAAAACCTTGAAATCGAGATCATTGGGACGGATGTAAGAGGTGAGCTTCATCTCCCGAACGGTGTCCACACCGATGGTCTTCCTTTTTTCGGGCAGATCAATCTCGATGACATCGGGAGAGGCGGCACTTAGGATCTTTTTCACATCCCGCTCGCTGTCGGCCATAGCCGCAGCCACAATCCGGGCCAGCGTCAGTTTGCCGCTGTTCTCCGCCCCCTCGAAGATATAGGCATGGGCGAGTCTTTTTCCGGCGATATCAGCCGCCAGCCGCTCCTTCAGTGCATCGTTGCCATATAGGCTGGCCCACAGGCCGAACCGGTCAAACACTCTTTCCCCTCCTCTTCATCGAATCGTATTGCATAAGCTCCCGTTATGTAAACAACACAATCCTCTGCTCTGTCTTCAACAGAAACACCAATACAGTATGATTATAGCATTCTTTTTTTTCTTTGTCAAATCTTTTTCGGAAAAATAGAGCTTACCTTTTCCCTGCGACTAAATTGCAAGTAAAAAGCAATTTTATCGTATAATTTTAAATCATTACAAAAGAAAGAACAGGATTTCATTATATATTTTCAAAGTATCTTTTGATCTGTTATCTGTAACATAAAAATCAGCGGTCACCTGAAAAGTGCCCGCGTTTAAAATCTATCCTGTATTGTTCAATTGCTTCATAATAATTCTTTAAATTTTTACAAACACCTTGCAAAAATAAGTACAGTTTATTATAATTAAGGAAAGTACTAGTCATATTTCTATGGCTCGGTCATATTGTCAATGCCTCTGCAAGTTTTCATGCGATTTTTGAAATCCACAGAAGTGCCGTATTCAATGTTAGGGAGTATTTTGATGATAAAACAAAAGCGTATTTTGGCTATTTCAATCGGGCTTTTAACCTGTTGTGTATGCCTGTTTCTATTTTTTGCAGGTTATTCTGCCCTAAAGTCCAGAGATGAAAAAAATAGAAATCTTGCTCTATTCGAACTGGCTAAAAAACATATACTTTCTGATGATAACTTTTCAGAACGATATGGTGAAATAATCTCGATTGAACAATATCAAGATAATCCTATAAAAGTTCTTTCAAGATATAAATGTCAAATACCATGTGTTATTACTGTTGATTCTCAAGATAAATTACTTGTTTGGTTAGAATACAATTTCGAATCATTTAATTATGT
>CAZGQH010000267.1:0-2826 GCA_964527575.1 uncultured Lachnospiraceae bacterium | reverse complement strand
AACACTCTTTCCTTCCCCATCGGTCACTATCAGCCCAAGACCTTTGCTCTCACACTGGAGGCACCCAAGACCGAGATAACGGGCAGCTTTACCGAGCTTGCTCTCGCCTATAATGCCAAGACGACCACCGAGAACGGCATCTTCGACGCCGACCTGCGCACCGCGCTGCCGGCTGAGTATTTTGACGAAAAAATTGTCTCTTCGGATATTCCCTTTACGCTGGGTAAGGCGGACGCCAACAACGCCCTGCGCGCAGGCGGTCAGACGGTCACCCTGCCCGAGGGCACCAAGACCCTCTACATTCTGGCTGCCGTCAACGGCAAGGAAGGAAAATCCTATACCTTCACTGCCGACGGAAAAGAGCTGCCGCTGACAGTGTCCGGCATGTTCGGCTTCGTGGGAAGCTGGGATATGATCGCCAAGGGTGAGAAGTGCTTCCTCAACCGGGACGAAATCGCTAAGCTCTTTACTCACACCCATGACAAGAAGGGTGACTGCATCTACGAGTTTGCTTACCTCTTCAAGTACGCCCTGTCTGTGGAGGGTGCCCGTACCATCACCCTGCCCGACGACCGCGATCTTCTGATCTATGCCGCCACCGCTTCGGATAAGAGCGAGAGCACCAAGCCCGCTTCTCCCCTCTATCCGGTTGCTGAAAAGAGCAATAAGCCCTTCTATACCCTGACGGTTGAGGGCGGAAGCGGCAATGTGGTTCTGGCAGAAGATGAGATGGCGCTCATCACCGCCCCCGATAACGATCCCGAAAACCTCTTCGTGGGTTGGGAGGGCGACGCGATTGTCACCGCCAACGATGTGATTGCTCTGGTCCGTATGCCGGGTCACGACGCTTCGATTAAGGTTGTTCGCAAACCGCTGGGCAAAAACCTCTCGCTCAAGAAGCCCACCGAGGCCAGCGCTTCCGAAAACGATTCCGAGACCCCCGATCATGCCGTCAACGGCGTGTTTGACGAAAAGTGGTGCGGTCTTCTGGACGAGGAGAGCAACACCGTTTGGATGAGCGTTGACCTCTGTCAGGAATGCACCATCTCCCGTTGGCTGGTCAAGCACTGCGGCCGTCTGGAAGGCAGCGGCTGGAATACCCGCGACTTTGCGCTAGAATATAAGCTCCGCGCCGAGGACGAGTGGACGGTAGCCGACAGTGTCACCGACAATACGGAGAATGTCACTCTGCGTGATATCCCTGCCATCACGGCCCGTTATGTCCGTTTGATGATTACTAAGCCCGCACAGGGCGACGGCGAGCGTCATGCACGCATCTTTGAATTCTCGGTATTCGAAGTTTAACCGAAACCCATTCCCCATCCGTTTCCCCGCGTTCCTTTTTCTCTCTGCGGCCCCGGATGGGGGATCGCATTTTTACTGCTTTTATGTAAAATCGGAAAGGAGTTCTACCATGAAAAAAGCAAGACTGTTGATCGCTCTTACCCTCATCCTTGTGGTGTTTGCCTCGCTGACTCTCGTTTCCTGTAACAGCAATCCTCCCGCCGCTTCCTCCGATACTACCACTGCTGACACCACACCATCCACTGACACCACGCCATCGGCTTCCTCCGATACAACCGATACGGACTTTCTTCCGCCGGCTCCCGAGCCGGAGACCATTAAGCTTATGACCTTCAATCTCCGTTACGATACCGCCAGCCACCCGGTCATGGCGACCTCTGTCCGGGGTGCCCACCTGATGGAAGTCATTGAAAAGTATCTCCCCGACTCGGTCGGCTTCAATGAAGCAACCGATGACTGGATGAATTTTCTGCGGGACGAAATGAAAAAACGCGGCTACGATTATGTGGGCGTCGGCCGGGATGCCGGCCGCGATAGCCCTCAGCTTTCCGGTACGGGCAATGAGCATACCCCGATTTTTTACCGTTCCGATAAGTTCGAACTGATCGATTCGGGCAACTTCTGGCTCTCTACCACGCCGGAGACCAAGGGTTCTTCCTCCTGGAATTCGGCCTGCAAACGGATCTGCTCCTATGCCGTTCTTAAGAATAAAACAAACGGGGAGATCTATGCGCATTTCAGCACGCATCTTGACCATGTGAGCGTGGAGGCGCAGTATAATGGCGTCATGGTCATCGAAAACTATATCCGTGCCCTGGTTGAAAAGCACGGCGATATCGGAGTGGTTCTCTCCGGCGATTTCAATACCGTGCGCTTTGACGGCAACGACCCGAATTATCGTCCCACCACCTACAATACCGTCACTTCCTTCATGGACGACGCTCGGGAGCTGGCGGAGAAAAAAGGAGTGGATGGTTCCTCCTGGAGCGGCTATCAATCGCCGGTCGACTGGGAAAAGGGTCATGCTTCGAGCAGCGATAAGCCGGCGGTAGATACCTCTTCCTCCCCGATTGACTATATCTTTCTGAAAAAAGGCTGCTACGCCGTTTCTTATTATACCATTGTGGACGATGTCTTTACCTTCACTTATGGAGGCCAAACCTGGACTAACCATCCGGTTTCCGATCACTACGGGGTGTACTGCGAGGTAAAGAAAACCGGCAGCTCGTCCGGCCTTCCTCTGCAGGAAGAGAAGCTGATTCTTCACCCGGCGGAAGCGGTCAAGTCGGACTCTCTTCCCGAAGGACTTTCCGGAAAGAATATTATTTCGGACGGAATTTCGCTTACCTCCGGTCTTCGTCTGAAGAGCGGAAATCTTGATGATCTTCTGTCGGGAAATAATCCGGTTGCCATTACCGTCAACGGAAAGACACACGGCTATTGGGAGCTCAAGCTCACCTTTGAGGATCTTGCCCGCATTGACGGAATTTCCTTTACGACCGGAAAAGATTCTTCCGTCTT
>CAZGQH010000266.1:0-2836 GCA_964527575.1 uncultured Lachnospiraceae bacterium | reverse complement strand
AGAAGCCACCTCGGCAGCCGCGGCCTCCCCGAAGCCTTTCGGGGCATTGAGGCCGGTTCCCACCGCCGTCCCCCCCAATGCCAGGGAGAAGAGGGGGGAAAGACTTGTCTCCACCATCCGATAAGCCTCCTCCAAAAGCCCCCGCCAGCCGTAGATCTCCTGAGAGAAGGTCATGGGTACCGCATCCTGCAGATGGGTGCGTCCGCATTTGACAATGCCGGCGTTGGCCTCCTCCAGCCCCTTGGCCGTCCCGATCAGCCTATGCAGAGAAGGCAGCAGCTTCTCCTTCACCGTCAGAACCGCCGCGATGTGCATAGCGGTGGGAAAGGTATCATTGGAGGACTGGGAGAGATTCACGTCGTCATTGGGGTGAAAGGACAACCCGGAAAGCTCTGCCGCCCGGCGGGCGATCACCTCGTTGGCGTTCATATTCGACTGGGTTCCGCTGCCGGTCTGCCAGACCACCAGCGGAAATTCATCGGCAAGACGCCCCTCAATTACCTCCCGACAGGCCCCTTCCAGCGCCGCCAGCCGCTCATCCGTGATCCGCTCAGGCAGAAGCCTGTGATTGGCGCGGGCCGCCGCCAGCTTCAGAATCCCAAAGGCTCGGACGATCTCCTTCGGCATTCTTTCTCCCCCAATGGGGAAATTCTGCCGGGAACGCTCGGTCTGGGCGCCCCAATAGTGCTCCGCCGGCACTTTGACCTCCCCCATAGAATCTTTTTCGATCCGATATGCCATCGCTCTCTCCCATCCTTTTATTTATATACAGCTCGATTATAGCGATGGAAAGGGCGTTTGTCAAGAAAAAAGCGACCCGAATCGGATTTTTTACAAAATCTCTGACCAAACCTTTCCCGCAAACTGTATAATATTTGTTTTTGCGGCAAGAATAGTACCAGCAATTCAAAAAAAGGATGGAGAGTCTATGAACACCAAATTCAAAATGAATGAAAAAACGCTGACTACCCTGCTCTATGTGGGCGCGGCGATCCTCGTCGTGGCAATTCTCTGCGTATCGATCTTTGCCTTTGCCAGCCGCAAGCCGAAGACTACGGTTCCCCCAGATACCACCAGCGGCGATGCGGTCACCACCCCCAAGACCCCCACAACCACAGAGGCTCCGGTCACTACGCCCCCCGTCACCTCGAACGACCCCGGCAACATCAACGATCCCAATCCCCCCACCCCTTCCTATAAGAACCCGGTGGAGGGCACCGTCTCCAAATCTCACGACACCGAAACGCTGGTCTACTCGGTAACCATGGGCGACTACCGCGTCCACACCGGCATCGATCTGGAGGCGCCTGTCGGCACTCCTGTCTACGCCATCGCGGACGGAACCGTGCTGAAGGACCACAACGACTATCTCATGGGCAACTGCATTGAGCTCGAACAAGGAAACGGTATCGTCTCCTGCTACCGCAACCTGCAGGAAACTCTTCCCGAAGGCATCACCGAGGGCGCTAAGGTCAAGGCCGGCCAGCTGATCGCCGGCATCGGCGAAACCGCCATCATCGAACAGAGCGACGAGGCGCACCTGCACTTTGAAATCAAGAAAAACGGCGAACAGGTCAACCCGCTTGACTATGTTTCCTACGGAAAGAACAACGAAAGTCTCGAAAAGTAAGCAAAACACTTAAAAGAATCCCCGGTTTTCGGAAAACAAAGCTCTGTTTTCCGAAAGCCGGGGAATTTCTCTTTATATATTGGTTTATATCCTGTTTTGTAACCCATATTTTCTGATACAGCCGCAAAAAAGGCGGGAATCCCTTGACATTTTCGCCGGGATAGGCTATGATAGAGCCATGAAACAGAAAAAACTGTCCGTCCCGGACAGTCGGACTGCCCGGGACGACTCGAGATAAACTCGAGATAAACTTGAGATAACTCGACAAGGAGACTTCCATGGCTGATTTTGAACATATCTTCTCCACCCGCGTCTTTTCCGACGCCGTTATGAAAAAGCGCCTCTCTCCCGAAACCTATGAAAAGCTCCGCCTTGTCATCGCCGAGGGCGGGGAACTGGACATCACCGTTGCCAACGAGGTGGCCAAGGCCATGAAGGAATGGGCCATGGAGAACGGCGCCACCCACTACACCCACTGGTTCCAGCCCATGACCGGCGTCACCGCCGAAAAGCACGACTCCTTTCTCTCGGTGCAGAGCGATGGCAGCGTGCTGTCGGAATTTTCCGGCAAAAAGCTCATCAAAGGTGAGCCCGACGCCTCTTCCTTTCCCTCCGGCGGCCTGCGCTCCACCTTTGAGGCACGGGGCTACACCGCCTGGGATCCCACATCCTATGTCTTCCTGAAGGCGAACACTCTCTGTATTCCCACCGTTTTCTGTTCCTATAGCGGCCAGGTGCTCGACAAGAAGACCCCCCTGCTCCGCTCGCTGGAGGCACTTTCTGCCGCCGCCGTCCGGGTATTGAAGCTCCTCGGCAAGACTGATGTGACCCATGTGTCCGCCGAGGTGGGCGCCGAACAGGAATACTTTCTCATCGATCAGAAGCTCTATGAAAAGCGCCGGGATCTCGTCTACACCGGGCGCACCCTTTTTGGCGCCAAGCCGCCCAAAGCCCAGGAACTGGACGACCACTATTTCGGCAGTCTGCGCCCCGAGGTCAAGGAGTATATGGCGGAGCTGGACGACGAGCTCTGGCGGCTGGGGGTTTACGCCACCACCGAGCACAACGAGGCCGCCCCTTCTCAGCACGAGCTGGCACCGATTTACACCGGCGCCAACCGGGCCTGCGATCAGAATCAGCTGACTATGGAGATCATGAAGAGCGTGGCGCACCGCCACGGGCTCTGCTGCCTGCTTCATGAGAAGC
>CAZGQH010000265.1:0-2839 GCA_964527575.1 uncultured Lachnospiraceae bacterium | reverse complement strand
CATAGCGGGAGGCAATCATCTGGGAAAGGCCGCAGGGCTCGCTCTTGGAGGGCATCAGGACGAGATCGGCCGCCGCATAGATCCGCTTGGAAAGCGCCTTGTTGAACTCGATCAAGGCTCTCACCCGGCCGGGGAAGCGGCCCTGCAGCTCGCAGAAGAAGTTCTCATAGGAACCCTCTCCGGTGCCTAAGATGATAAACTGCATATTTTCGGTGGCAAGCGCCTCGTCGATCACCCGCTTGACCAGATCCACTCCCTTGTGGGAGGCCAGCCGGGTAATCATGGCCACAATCGGGGTATCGGGAGAGACCTCCAACCCCAGTGCCTTCTGCAGGCTCGCCTTGCAGAGAGCCTTATTCTTCAGAAGACGGGTAGCGGAATAATTCGCCTCAATATCCGGATCGGTGTTCGGGTTGTAATAGTCGTAGTCGATGCCGTTGACGATGCCCATGGTCTTGAAGGCAAAGCGGTTGATGACATGATAGAGTCCGTAGGAATAATAGGGGGTGCGGATCTCCTCGGAATACTTCTGGCTCACGGTGGTCAGTTTGTCGCAGCAGACGATGGCGCCCTTGACCAGATTGATATCCCCGTCGTACTCCACAATCTCCCGATCCTGCTCCGACAGGGAGAAGACATCACCGAGAATCGAGAAGCCGTAGACACCCTGATATTCGATGTTGTGGATGGTAAAGACCGAATGGATGGCGGGATAGTGGTAGAGACGGCGGAGGTAGATCACCGAAAGCGCGCTCTGCCAGTCGTGGGCGTGGAGAATGTCGGGATAGAAATCGATCTGGGGCAGCATATCGAGCACCGCCTTGCAGAAGTAGGCGTAGCGCTCCCCGTCGTCATATTCGCCGTAAAGCCGGGAGCGGTTGAAGTAATACTCGTTGTCGATGAAGTAGTAGGTGACGCCCCCCTTCTTCAGCGACCATACCCCGCAGTAGAGGTTCCGCCAGGCCAAGGTCACATTGAATTCCGCCACCTTGGTCATCTGCATCCGCCAGTCGCTGCCGATCTTGGCGTGCATGGGCAGCACCACCCGCACATCGGCGCTCTTGTCCGCCCGGACAATGGCCTCGGGCAGCGAGCCGATCACGTCCCCCAGCCCGCCGGTCGAGACGAAGGGAAGTGCCTCCGCCGCCACAAAAAGAATTTTTGCCATAAATATCACCCTTTCTAACCGAAATGATGGTCAGATCATTTCGAAATGATAGTCAGATCATTTCGAAATGACGGTCAGATCATTTTGGATTTTTCAATGTAAAGAGGCATGGATGCGTGTCCCGAGAGCATCACGTCGTTGCGTATCACCACATTCTTATCCGCAATCACGCAGTTGACGAAGGCCCCGGAGAGGATCTGGGTATCCTGGAAGAGGATCGAGTTCTTCACCACCGCGCCTTTGCCCACCCGGACACCGCGGAAGAGAATGGAGTTTTCCACCGTCCCCTCGATCACACAGCCGTCGGCAATGAGGGAATTCTTCACCTTCGATTCCCCCACATACTTGGTGGGGGCGGAGTTTCGCACCTTGGTGAAGATCGGACGCTCCTTGATCTTGAAGAGAGCCTCCCGATTGGCCGGGTCGAGCAGACTCATGTTGATAGCATAATACTCGGCCATGGAATTGATGTTGGCATAGAAGCCGTCAAAGCGGTAGGTCTTGAAGGTAAATTTGCCAAGATTCCGGGCGATAACATCCCGGGTATAGCTGGTATAACCGTGGGAAATGGCATCAAGCAGCGTGCTCTGCAAAAAACGCCGGTCGAAGATCCAGATGTTGATCGAGACATCGTGATCCCCGGTGAGATTCTTCTGTCGGCTGGTGATGTCGGTGATATTCCCCGCGTTGTCCGACCGCACCACGTCGTAGTGCTCGGAGCATTCCGGCGTCAGACAGACCTTCTTTACGGCGAAGGTGACCGCCGCCCCGGTCTCGTTGTGGTACTCGATCATTTTCCTAAGATCGATGTTGCAGATGGCATCGCAGTCGGCCATCACCACATTGTCGCTGGTAAAGCCGGCGATCACGCCCTGAATGCTTTTCAACGCTTCCAGACGGGAGGTGTAGAGACGGTTGGATTCGTTGGAATAAGCGGTGATGAAGGGGGGCAGGATTTTCAGTCCTCCCGCCCGGCGGGCCAAATCCCAGTCCTTGCCGGAGCCGATGTGATCCATCAGCGAGCGGTAGTTGTAATGGGTGATGACATTGACATCGTGAATCCCCGAGTTGACCATATTGGACAGGGCAAAGTCGATCAGGCGGTAGCGGCAGCCGAAGGGCACCGAGGCCATGGTGCGCTTTCTCGTCAGATCGGAAATCGACATATCGTGCAGATTCGAAAAGATGATTCCGGTAGTAGACATAGCTTCTGACCCCCCTTTTATATCAGCTCTGCGAGCTTTTCGTCATTGACCATCAGGCCGCCGTCAATATGGATTCCCTTGGGCAGCGTGATGCCGGTGCCGAGAATGGCGATATTTTGGCCGGGCTCACTGCCGTCCCCTACAAGGGCGTCCTCTCCCACCGTCACATTTTCCGCCAGAATCGAGTTGACCACCCGGGCGCCGGCCCTGACAGTCACATCGCCCATAATCACGCTGTCCACCACTTCCGCGCCCTTTTCCACCGTTACCCCGTGGAAGAGCACCGAGTTTCGGACAACGCCCATGATTTCGCAGCCCTCCGAGATGATCGAATTCTCGGTAACGCTGCCCTCGCCGATGAACTGGGCAGGCTCTGCGGTATTGCGGGAAAAGATCCGCCAGGACCGGTCGTGGAGATTGAAGACCGGATTTTCGCCCAACAGATCCATGTTGGCTTCCCAAAGGG
>CAZGQH010000264.1:0-2846 GCA_964527575.1 uncultured Lachnospiraceae bacterium | reverse complement strand
GGGAGGAGCTCTCGGCAGGATACCTCTGCCAGGGGGTCATATTGGTATACGCTGTTTCAAACCACTCAATCGGAAGATTATCCGGTACATAGGGCGTTGTGGCAGGCGGGGTATCGGTGACAAGAG
The DNA here is from genome assembly GCA_964527575.1 of uncultured Lachnospiraceae bacterium. GTDB lineage: Bacteria > Bacillota > Clostridia > Oscillospirales > CAG-272 > RGIG1993. The sequence continues at coordinate 2,720 of CAZGQH010000264.1, read as the reverse complement.
GCGGAAGGTCCTCCCGGCCGCAGGCGGATAAAGAGACCGCCGTGCCCACGATCAGCAGTGCCGCGGCAGCGATCAGACAAAATTTTTTCATATCACAGGCATCCTTTCCCGGAAAGACTTCATTTTTCTCCGTAATCCGGAATCATGTCCACAAGATTCTGCACCGGAATCTTCAGCGAGAAGAGCGAAACCTCCTCGTCGCCCACAATCCGCACCGCCCGAATGCCGATGCTGTATTCCGCCTCGGCCAGCGAGACACCGGAGAGAAGCAATGTCATCAGATAGCCCCGATCGATCCCGAAATCCTTTGAGGTAATCGACTCCTCCTGACTGTTCCCGAACATGCTGCCATACAGGGTGTTGATCTCGCTCTCCTTGTCGATCAGCTCAGGAATCGCCACTCCGTTTTTATCGTAGACGGTATAGTACATGACGATCCGTTCGGCAAAACGGGTCTCGGTAGCTGCTGCCAGCTGTACGTCAAAATAAGCACTCTGGCCGGTCCACTTCAAACGGGAAACACGGACATACAACAGCCCCGTTCCTTCGGCATTGCCGGCAGCCTCATTCAAAACCGTCCATTCCCCATAGCCGGGTTTAACATACGTATAATCCTCCACGGAAATTCCGGCACTCACCAGCACGGTCTTTTCGAGAAGCTCGGAAAAATCGATTTCCGCCTCCAGCACCTTGGTCTCCAGAGCATTGCGGGTATAATAGACCTCAAACTCCAGCGTACTTCCCTCCCGCAGAACGGTATTTACATAATCCGAAAAACAGATCACCGCAATACCGCCTTCGGACAGGCCGAAATCCTCCAGTGTGAGAACATCCTTTTCGGAATAGACCTTCCGGTACAAAACGCCGGTCCGTATGCGGGAAAGCGCTGTGGTTATCGTAAGGCGCTCTTCGTTCTCAACCGAAAACAGATAGCGCATTCCTACCCCATTATAGAGGTTATCCGGCAGGGCAAAACAGATATACAAATCCAGGTTGCCGTTGCTGTCCGGCGCAGAAGCTCCCATGTAATAGACGGAACTCAGCTTTTCAGGATCCGACACCGTTTCGGGTCTCAGCGGCTCATATTCATACTTCACCCAGTTCTGCACATCAATAAGCGGGCTCTCCTCTTTGATCTCAATGGCAGGAGGATCCTTCAGAATGTGCTCGTTCAATAGATCCTCCACAGCAAAGGTCTGCTTGGCGGTATAGAATTTCTCGTTCCCCACTACATAAAAGGCGGAAATTTCATAGGCCAGTCCCGGCCGGTTCACCGGGATATTGTCGAGAGCACGGACAAAGAGAAAACCTTCCTCCAATCCAAAATTGGCAGGGGTCAGGGTGATGCCGGCATCCTTGTCCTCTACCTCGGTATAAAGCGAGCGGATCTTCACCGAGGTAAGACCGCCCCGGGTTCCGTCTTCATAAATCTCATTGGCCTCAAAGCCCACATAATCCACCGCTCGGGTAGGAACCGCCCCTATGAACTGGATCGAAAACCGGTTCTGCTCCGGCTCGGAGCAGCGCACATAGAAGACCCCCTCGGGAATAACCACCGGATCGGGCTCTGCGATCGTACCGGTGGAGAGCTCGCCGAACTCACTGCCCGGACGGTCAATGCGGGTCACAAGAAAGATCGCGGCCGCCACGAGGAGCAGCAGAACTGCCGGCAGGACGATTCTCCCCTTGAAAAGTTTGTTCATTTTCGTTTACAGTCTCCCTTTTCTTTGACGCCTTTCTCACGACACCACTGTTCGAACGGCACGGCTGCCTGAACGGTATGACGGGAGGACGCACACCAACCCCGCTGCTCTCCCCTTCGGAAGGGAAAAATACCGGTCAGAAAATCTCTTGCAATATACCGTTATTCTACTATAAAGACCGGAAATTGTCAAGTCCCGCCCTGGCGCTATTTTTTCCCTTTGGATAAAGTGCCGCCGCACCCGGCCGGACCGCCTCTTCCGCCCGGCAGCCGGGATCATGAAAAGTCCCGGATCGCGCGAACCGCCCGGTTCCAGCGCGCAATATTCTCTTCAGCCGCCTGTCGGCCCTTACCGGGAGAAAAGACTGTCTCGGCTGCGGTCAGAGCCAACAGCTTCTCTCTGTCCAGCCGTCCCAGCGTCACCGCCGCCATGTAAGCCGCGCCCAGCGCCGTCGTCTCGATCTCCTCGGGACGGGTCACGGCGATGCCGAGCAGATCGGCCTGAAACTGCATCAGAAAGCGGCTGGCCGAGGCCCCGCCGTCCACCCGAAGCGCGGAAATGGGGCAGCCAGAGGAAGCCTCCATGGTCCGCACCAATTCATAGACCTGAAAGGCGATACCCTCCAGCACCGCCCGGCAGAGATGAGCCCGCCCGGTGCCCCGGGTAATGCCCACAAAACCCGCCCGGGCATACATGTCCCAGTGGGGAGCCCCCAGTCCGGTAAAAGCCGATACGAAGACCACCCCATCGGTAGAAGGAACGGTCTCGGCGAGGTCTGAGCATTCGGCGGCGGTGGAAATCATCCCCAAAGAATCCCGCAGCCACTGCACCGAGCTTCCCGCATTGAAGACACTGCCCTCCAGGGCATAGGTGGTTTTTCCCCCAAACCGCCAGGCGGGGGTGGTGATCAGATTGTCGTCAAAGACCGGCTTTTGCCCCACATTCATCAGAGTGAAGCAGCCGGTGCCGTGGGTATTCTTTACCTCCCCCAGCGAGAGGCAGCGCTGGCCGAAGGGG
>CAZGQH010000263.1:0-2854 GCA_964527575.1 uncultured Lachnospiraceae bacterium | reverse complement strand
CCGTTTTCCACCCACACCGACAGGATCACCCTCTTATCATCCTACCGAACGATCACCGGCTCGGTATGGGAGAAGCGGGTGTAGGAAAGACCGTAGCCGAAGGGATAGAGAGCCTTCCCTTCCATATAGCGATAGGTACGCCCCGCCATCGAATAGTCCTCGAATGCCGGAAGCTTTTCCAGCGAGCGGTAAAAGGTGACCGGCGTGCGGCCGCTGGGATTGCGGTCACCGAAGAGAGTGTCCGCTATGGCGTGTCCTCCTTCCGCACCGGGATACCAGCCGTAGAGAATGGCGTCCAGCTCTTGATCTGCAAAGGCAAGGTCGAGCGCGCCGCCTGCCAACACCACAAGAACAACCGGCTTGCCGAGGGCGCGCAGATTCTCCATCAGCTCCTTCTGACGGCCGGGGAAAGCAAGGGTTTCCTTATCGCCGGCGCCGTATTCATTGCTGGCATCCCCCTGTTCCCCTTCAATCGAGGAGTCGAGTCCCATACAGAGAATCAGAACATCCGACTCTTCGGCAACCGCCATCGCCTCGGCCATGAGCGCATCGCCCCCTTCCCGCTGCCACAGGTGGCAGCCCTGACTGTAGAGAACCCGGACATCTTCGCCGGCCGCCTCCCGGATACCCGACAAAACCGTGCGATAACAGGAGGCAGTGCCGTTGTAATTTCCCTCCAGCGCCCGAATCGAATCGGCATTTGGACCGATCACGCCGATCGTACCGAGCGTTTTCCGGTCGAGAGGCAAAACGCCGTTGTTTTTGAGCAGCACCAGAGTCTTCGCTGCAATTTCGTAGTTGATCTTCCGGTGCTCCTCCCCGTCCACCAGCGAGAGATCGCGCTCTTCGTTGTAGCGGCAGGTGGAGTCGAACATCCCCAGCTTCAGGCGGGTAGCCATCAGGCGCCCTACCGCCCGGCCGATCGTCTCTTCGGTAATAAGCCCCGCCCGATAGGCCTCCATCACATGGAGATAGACCTGCCCGCAGTTGAGATCGCAGCCCGCGTTCAGGGCAAGCGCCGCCGATTCCACCGCCGAAGGAGTCAGGTGAAAAGCCTCGTGCAGGTCGGCAAGGGCGCCGCAGTCCGACACAAAGTAGCCGGAGAATCCCCACTCTTTCCGAAGAAGGTCTTCGATCATCTCCCGGTGGACACAGCAGGGCGTGCCGTTGATACTGTTGTAAGCTCCCATCGCCCCTACCACCCCGGTGCGGCGCACACACCAGGCGAAGGCGGGCAGATAGGTGTCATGAAGATCAAAGTCCGACACCTCCGAATCAAATCCGTGGCGGACTCCCTCGGGACCGGAATGGACGGCGAAATGCTTGACGCAGGCCGCTGCATGAAGATAACGCTCGTCCTCCCCTTCCTGCAGAGCGGTTATGTAGCTCTCGGCCAAGGCGGCGGTGAGAAAAGGATCCTCCCCATAGGTCTCCTGCCCTCTCCCCCAGCGGGGATCGCGGTAGATGTTGATGTTGGGACTCCAGAAAGTCAGCCCCTTATAGATCCCGTGATCGCCGGAATCTTGTGCCGCATTGTACTTGATTCTTCCTTCTGTTGCGGTGATTTTTCCCACAAGAGCAAGACTCTTCCGGTCAAAGGTTGCCGCCAGTCCGATGGCCTGGGGAAAGACGGTGGCGATCCCCGCCCGGGCTACGCCGTGGAGCCCCTCGTTCCACCAATGGTAGGATGAAATCCCCAATCGGGGGATGGCCGGCGCATCGGATGAGAGCTGAAAAGCCTTCTCCTCTACTGTCATCGCGGCGACCAATTCCTCGGCCTTCTTTTCATATTCGTCAAAGTAGGTTTTCTTCATAATATTTTCTCCTTTTGGAAAAACGGCAGCTGTTTTTTGCGAAAAACGCCCCCGGGACATGCGCGGAGGCGTTTTCTTACAAAAGGATTTACAATCAGCTCTCGATAGCTTCAAATTCGGTCAGGGCGTTTTCAAAGGATTTCATGCAGGACGAGAAGGCGTCTTTCTTCGTCAGATCCACCCCGGCCAGCTTCAGAAGCTCCACCGGACTGTCGCTGCCGCCGGAAGAGAGGAAGGAGAAGTAATCGGCCACGGCGCCCTCTCCCTCACTCAGGATGCGCTCGGCAATCGAGACCGCCGAGATGATGCCGGTAGCGTACTTGTAGACATAGAAGTTGCGGTATAGGTGAGGAATCCGCGCCCATTCGTAGGCGATCTCCGGATCGGATACTACCGCCGGACCGTAATACTTCTTATTCAGCTCATAATAGGCTTCACAGAGCGAATCCTTCGTAAGAGGTTCGCCCTTTTCCGCCCTCTCATGGGCAAGATATTCAAATTCCGCAAACTGGGTCTGCCGGAAGAGGGTTCCCTTCAGCATATCGATATAATAGGAGAGGAGATATTTCCTGAGCGCCGGATCCTCGGTCTTCTTCAGAAGATGCTTGATGAGCAGCACCTCGTTGACCGTGGAAGCCACCTCCGCCACAAAGAGAGTATAGCCTGACTTTTCCTGCGGCTGGGAGCGCTCGGAGAAATAGGAGTGCATGGCATGACCCAGCTCGTGGGCGATGGTAAAGATGTTATTCGTGGTCTTCTGGTAATTGAGCAGCACATAGGGATGCTTCAGCCCGTGAACGCTGATGCTGTAAGCGCCGCTCTTCTTTCCCGGCGTCTCCTCCACATCGATCCAGCGGTTGTCGTGCGCCTCTTTCAGAAGCGAAGCATAACGCTCGCCCAGCGGAGCCAGTCCCTCTTTAACCAGTTCATAGGCCTCTTCATAATCGAGCTTGATGTCGGCAGTCTCCACGGGGGAGACATAGACATCGTACATGTGAAGCACCCGAAGTCCCATGAGATTCTTCTTGTCTTTATAATAG
>CAZGQH010000262.1:0-2874 GCA_964527575.1 uncultured Lachnospiraceae bacterium | reverse complement strand
GACAGTTTTTCGGCAAGGCCGTCGCTGATGACCGCTTCACCTCTGCCCGGCAGGGCGATGGGCTTGCCGTTCTGCCGCAGGGTGATGAAGTGTTCAAAATTCTCGCCCGAGGAGGTGACGATGTGAGCCGATTTGGCATTGCTTCCGGTCGATGCCCCGGCCGCGGCCGAGACGCTCTGCACACTGTCGTGAAAGAAGGCAATAGTTGCCGTTTTATCCTGGTAGTCGCTCCGGAAGGCCTCTCTTGCCGCATCGTCCATGGAGTCCCGGAAGGTGAGGCTGTAGTCGTAGACCGAAATCTCATCAAACTGCTTGGGGACGATGCCGGTGATCGAATCCCGGACGCCGAAGCCGGTGAGGAGCAGGGCGGTGCAGCCCCCGATGCCGAAGATCATCATAAAGACCCGCTTTTTATAGCGGAAAAGGTTGCGGATCGAGATCTTCCGGAGGAAGGAGAGCTTTTTCCAGAGGGAAAGATTCTCCAAAAAGATGCGCTTGCCGCTCTTGGGGGCCTTGGGACGCATGAGAGAGGCAGGGGCGTGAGTGAGCTCGTGCCGGGCGGCGGCATAGGTGGCGCCGAGGGAGCAGAGAGCTGCCACTGCCAGGCAGAGAAGCCCGAGGATCGGCTGAATGGCGGGAATAAGGGGGGCGAAGCCGTAGAGAATGCGGTAGACCAACCAAATTACTTTGGGAATGGCCAGGGACCCGGCGAAAAAGCCCACAAGACAACCTCCCAGTGCCGCAAGACCGGAGTAGAGGAGATATTTTCCCATGACCGCAAAGTTGGAGTAGCCGATCGATTTTAAGGTGCCGATCTCGCCCCTCTCCTCGGCCACCATACGGGTCATGGTGGTGAGGCAGACAAGGGCGGCGATGAGGAAGAAAAAGACCGGGAATACGGCGGCGATGCCCTCTACGATCGAAGCGTCGTTTTCAAAGCAGACATACCCCACATTCTCCTCCCGGGTGAGAAGGTGCAGTGTGGGAGCCGGGGTATTTTCAAGCTCGTCAAGCCCTGTCTGCCAGGCAGCCCGTCCCTCGGCTAAGGTTTTCTTTCCCTCGTTCAGAGCCTCTTCTGCCTGGCGGAGGGCTTCGGCTTTGGCGACGTACTCCTCGGGGGAAAGGAAGGGGGCTGCCGCCTCTAAGGCGGCGGCCTGTTCGGTCAGGGTCTTTTCGGCGTCGGCAAGGCGTGCTTCCTCCGCCGTGAGGCGGGCGCCGGCTTCGTCAAGCTCGGCTTTGGCCTTGGCAATCTCGTTTTCAAAGCGGGCTTGGATGAGCGAAAAAGCTTTTTCCTCCAGCGCAGGGGTAAGGTCCTTGACCGCCTTCCGGTAGTCCTCGCTGTAGAGGGGATAGGTTTCGGCGAGGGTCAGAACAGCCTCATAGGTGTATTCGGCGGTGAAGGCCTCCCGCGGGAGGTAGACGAAGGCCGCCACCGCTCCGGCGGCGAGGGAGGTGGAACCCCGCTCGTAATTCAGATAAATCGGAGAATTGGCAAGGCCGACCACCGTGAATGTGTGAAAGGTAAAGGCAGCGAAGGTCTCCTCACTGTTGCTGTCCGAGAGCGAGAGGGTGGTGCCGAGCATTTCTTCTTTGAAGTAGCGGGCGTCGAGGACGCACTCGTCGGCCTTTTCGGGCAGTCGCCCTGCCGTCAGAGAGAGGGTGTCGACCCGGTCGGTCAGGGAGCGGGCGGCGAGAACCTCTCCCTCCTTGACGGCTGTCTTGGCGATGAAGTCGGCAAAGACCCCGCCTTCTGCCGCCGAGATACCGGGCAGGGCGCCGAGGGTGTCGATCTCCTCCTCGGTAAAGCCCAGCGAGGAGAGCAGGCGGAAGTCCTGGAAGTTTGTGCGTCCGAGATAGTCCTCGGCGGTGCGGAGCATGGCGGGCTTGCAGGTTTTCAGTCCGGCAAAAAAGCCTACGCCAAGCGCCACGATGGCGAAAATGGCGAGAAAACGGGAGAGCCCCGAACGGATGGCGCGAAAGGCCGATTTATGCAGCGTTTTTTTCATGGCAATACCTTTTCATGGGATTCTCTTTTGATCCGATACCGGAAAAGCAGGCGGCTTACCGGACTTTCCGGTGTTTTGGGCAGATTACAAGGCTATTATAAGCGTTATCGGAAAAAAAGTCAATTGCCGGAGGAGGAAAAGAGAATTTTTGATTTTACAATTTTTGCGCGCTCTGCACACTTTTGTGCGCAAGACCCTTTGACATTCCTTTGTTTTTGTGGTACACTATAAGGTAATCAATCGGCGGAGGGTATTTTCGCCGAAGCAATGTTGTTTGGCAGAAAAGAAGGGATAAACCATGGCAAACGAGATCAAAATCGATATTTTTTCGGGATTTTTAGGGGCGGGCAAGACCACGCTCATCAAAAAACTGATCGGAGAGGTATATAAGGGCGAAAAGCTGGTGCTGATCGAGAACGAATTCGGCGAGATCGGCATCGATGGGGGCTTTCTGGCCGATGCGGGCATCACGGTAAACGAGATGAATGCCGGTTGCATCTGCTGCTCGCTGGTGGGCGATTTTGGCCGAGCACTTTCGCAAGTGGTGGAGACCTATGCGCCCGATCGGATTCTCATCGAGCCTTCGGGGGTGGGCAAGCTTTCGGATGTGATCCGGGCGGTGGAAAATCTTCATGACGATCGGCTCTCGCTGAACGGTTGTGTGGCCGTAGCCGATGCCAAGAAGTGCAAGATGTATATGAAGAATTTCGGGGAGTTCTTCAACGACCAGATCGAAAGTGCCGGGGCTGTGATTTTAAGTCACACCGCCGGACTTTCCCAGGCCAAGCTGGACGAGGCGGTGGCGCTGATCCGGGAGAAGAATCCTGCTGCGGTCATTGTTTCCACCGACTGGGACAAGCTGGCCGGT
>CAZGQH010000261.1:0-2906 GCA_964527575.1 uncultured Lachnospiraceae bacterium | reverse complement strand
TGGTCAAGCTCGATGTTGGTAATAAGGGCAATCGTGGGATGAAAGTGCAGGAAAGAGGCGGTATATTCACAGGCCTCATAGACGAAATTGTCCCGCCCACCGATGCGGAGTGCCCCGCCCAGCTCCCGGGTGATTGCGCCGTTGGCAACGGTGGGATCGAAGCCTGCCTCGATCAGGATATGGGTCAGCATGGAAGTCGTGGTGGTTTTGCCGTGGGTGCCCGAGACGCCGATGCGGTTTTGATAGCCCAGCATCAATTCCCCGAGGAACTCTGCCCGGGAGAGCGTGGGAATCCCCCGCCGGACGGCCTCTGTAAGCTCGGGAGAGTCGGCCGGAACGGCAGCGGTATAGATCACAAGATCGGCATCCCCAATGTTCTCCGCCCGATGGCCGATGGCAACAGCACAGCCCGCCCGGCGGCAGACCTCCACCAGCGGGCTGTCGCTGCGGTCTGAGCCCGAGACGGCATAGCCCGCATGGCGGGAGAGCTGTGCCAGCGAGGACATGCTGATTCCGCCGATGCCCACAAAGTGGAGTTTTTTTATTGAATTTTGATTTTCAAAGAGAGATGCACACATAATAGAAACTCCTTTTGAGGCAAGATCGCCCGAAAAAGGGCTGTTATCGATCGGAAGAGGCCGGATTCGCCCGCTCGGGTGATACTTTATCGGTTTCAGTATATGACCAATTTGCAAAACGTAAACAAATCGTTCAAAATTATTTTGCAATTTGTTAGAATTAACGAAATCTATCTCGTCTATAATGCAGGTGTAGGGACAATTTATCAATTATCTGCAAAGGGGAAATGGCAATGGTAATTACCGATATCAAAATCAGAAAAGTCTTTGACGACGAAGGACCGATGAAAGCTGTTGTTTCGGTGACACTGGACGATCAGCTTGCGCTGCACGACATCAAGGTCATTTACGCAAAGGAGAAGTACTTCATCGTGATGCCCAGCAAGAAGAATCCCGACGGAACCTACCGCGATGTGGCGCATCCCATCAATTCCGACTTCCGTGAGAGGCTGAACGACGCCGTTCTGGACGCTTATTTTGAGATGATCCGGAATCTGTCCGCCTCGATCGAGGTCTGATCGATTGGTTTTCGAGATCGAAAACCCTATTTACCACACAAAACATAACCGCAAAAAGATACGGCTCGTCCGTATCTTTTTTGTTTTGCCGGAAAATTGCCGGTCAAAGCGTGATTCCCAGTCAAAACCTGACCCTGATCAGAGCCTGACCTTTTCGCAGAGATCGGACAGGGGACAGAGGTCGCAGTTATGTCCCTTGGCAGGGCAGTATTCCCGCCCGAGCAGAACCAGCCGATGACAGAAATCGTTCTGCTCCTCAGGCGCAATGATGCCCGAGAGAACTTTTTCCACCTTGTCGGGGGTGCCGTCCTCTTTGGGAACCAGTCCCAAGCGGCGGCTGATGCGGATGCAGTGGGTATCGGCCACAATGGCGGGCAGGCCGAAGATATCCCCCCGCAAAAGGTTGGCGATCTTGCGCCCCACCCCGGGCAGACGGAGAAGCGTTTCCATCTCACTCGGAAGCTCGCCGCCGAATTCTTCTGTCAGCATCTGTGAGGCAGCGATGATATCCCGCGCCTTGGTGCGGTAAAGCCCGCAGGAAAAGATGAGTGCTTCCACTTCCTCCGGCTTTGCGGCAGCCATCGCGGCGGCGTTCGGAAATTTCTCAAACAGGGTCTCGCAGACAACATTCACCCGGGCGTCGGTACACTGGGCCGAGAGCCGGCCCATGACGAGAAGCCGCCAGGGATCCCCCTCGTAGCGCAGGGCGCAGGTGGCCTCGGGATAGAGCTCCTTCAGGCGGGCCACCAGAGCGGCCGCATTTTCTTTTGGCATGGTGTTTCACATCCTTTCTTCATTTATATAGAAAGAGGGTCGGCAAAAAGCCGAAGCCGTTTGCGTCTTTCTCTTCGATTCGTCGGTTATTTTTCAAAATCGAAGAGCGACAGGGAAAATTCCCGCCGCAGGGCAAGCTCCACCTGGGTCAGGGGAAGCCCCACCACGTTGTCAAAGCTGCCCGAAAGCGACAGCACAAAAATGCCCGCCCGCTCCTGAATCCCATAGGCTCCCGCCTTGTCGTAGGGCTTTTCTTTTTCTATGTACGCTTCGATCTCCCTCTCGGAAAGGGAACGGAAGGTCACTTCGGTAGCGACGCTCTCCCGATAACAGCGATCGTTATGACAGAGGGCGAAGCCGGTATAGACCTGATGCGTTTTCCCGGAAAAAGCGGTCAGCATAGCCTTGGCCTTCGCAAAATCGGCCGGCTTGCCGAAGATCTTCCCCTCCATCGCCACCACCGTATCGGCGGCCAGGATAACATCGTCCGAAGAGGAGAGTTCCCGGGCGGCCTCGGCCTTGCGGGCGGCAAGGCATTCCACATAGGCGGCGGGGGAGAGAGATTCGGTCACCCGCTCATCGACATCGGTGCTCCGGATTTGATAGGAAAGCCCAAGCCGGTCGAGCATCTCCCGCCGGCGTGGGGAACCGGAGGCCAAAATCAGCATGTGCCCTCCCCTTTTCCGGCGGGAAGTTTGCCTGCTCCGGTGGAGCCGAAGCCCCCCTCGCCCCGGTCGGTTTCGTCAAGGGTTTCACAGGGAAGAAGCGCCATCGTGAGCACCGGCAGCAGCATGAGCTGCGCCACCCGCTCCCCGGGGCTGACGGTATAAGCTTCTGCCGACAGATTGATTGCCGAGAAGAAGATCTCGCCCCGATAATCGCTGTCAATGACGCCGATGCCGTTGGCGGCGGAAATGCCCTTTTTGGCGGAAAGTCCGCTGCGGGCGGAGAGAATCGCCACCGTGTCCCCCGGAATCGAGATGGCAATGCCGGTGGGGATGAGCTTTCTTTCCCCGGGGGCAAGGGTCAGCGGCGT
>CAZGQH010000260.1:0-2914 GCA_964527575.1 uncultured Lachnospiraceae bacterium | reverse complement strand
CTCACGAAGAGCCTTCAGGGTGGCCAGCGTTAAATCTTCGTTTTCCGGACCGACGGCCACGGTGAGCGCCAGCGGATCGAAGAGAATGTCCTTCTCGGCAATGCCGCAGCGCTTCGCCTCGGCGGCGATCTTTTCGGCCACTGCCAGCCGCCCCGCGGCGCTGTCGGGAATTCCCCTCTCGTCCAGCGTCAACGCCACCAGAACGCCGCCGTATTTTTTGACGATAGGGAGCAGCGCGTCAAGACTCTCCTTCCGCCCGTTCACCGAGTTGATCACCGGCTTGCCGTTATAGAGCCGGCAGGCCCGCTCCAAGGCAGCCGGATCGGCGCTGTCGAGCGAAAGAGGGAGATCCACCGTTTCCTGTAAAGCCATCACCGCCGCCGGCAGTAGGGTCTTTTCCGAAAGGGCGGGATTAAGGGAGGCAGGAAGCGCCACATTGAGATCGAGAACTGCCGCCCCCTCCTCCTTCTGATCGAGCGCCTCGTCGACCAACGTATCGAAATCCCCTTCCCGAAGGGCCGCCTCGATGGCCGGCTTTCCGGTTGGGATCATCCGCTCGCCGATAAGCACCGTCTTCCCGTCAAAGACAACCGTCCGGGTGGGAGAGGTGGCCACCGTAAGCCCCTTGTCGAAGACCTCCGGAGCGCTTCGTCCCAAAGAAACCTTCGCCAGTGCCGCGATATGGGCGGGGGTGGTGCCGCAGCAGCCCCCGGCAAGCGAGACTCCCGCGTCAAGCAGGGCGGACAGCTCTTTGGCAAAGTCCTCCGGGGTAAGGGAGTAAACCGTCTTTCCCTCCCGCATTTCAGGCAGACCGGCGTTGGGGTTGGCCACTACCGGCAGAGAAGAAACCGCCGTCATCCGCCGGATCAGAGGGAGCATGACCTCCGGCCCGAAGCCGCAGTTCATACCGAGGGCGTCCACGCCCAACCCTTCCAGCAGAGCCGTCACCGTCTCCACATCCGCCCCGGTCATCAGGCGGCCGGTGGCGTCAAAGCTGCAGGTAGCCACCACCGGCAGGGAGGAATTTTCCTTGGCCGCCAGCACCGCCGCCTTCAGCTCGTAGAGATCGCTCATGGTCTCGATAAGAATCAGGTCGGCAGAAGGAGCCCCCAGCCGCACCGTCTCGCCGAAGAGTTCCACCGCCTCCTCAAAAGGCAGCGTACCGAGGGGCTCCAGCAGGTTTCCGGTCGGGCCGAGATCGAGGGCAATCAGCGTCCCCTTCCCCGCCTCCGCCGCCGCTTCGCGGGCATTTTTCATGGCTGCCGCCACCAGGGCGGGCAGCTCCTCTCCGAACTTGTGCCGGTAGGCGCCGAAGGTATTGGTCTTGATGATGTCGGCGCCTGCCTCGATATAGGCCTTATGCAGCGCTTTGATCTCCTCCGGGCGGGTCAGGTTCCAGATCTCGGGACGCTCCCCCGCCTTCAGCCCCTTTTCCACTAAAAGGGTTCCGGTTCCCCCGTCGAAAAGGGGAATCTTCTTTTTTAGAATCTCCGAAAATGTCATGGCCGCTTCCTCCTCATTGGGCGGGGTTCCAAGGGCAGCCCTTCTCTTGAAAAAGCCGCACTTCCCCGCCGGATGCCCCGATTGTAGCACAGGGATATGAACAGGTTGTGAACACCCGCATACAGAAGCAAATTTTGAGGACTACCGCCACCCTTTTCAAGGAAAATTTTGTCCGGCGGCAGTCTCTGTCGCACAAAAAGCAAAAGTTTTCGCCTTTTCCCGGCAAATTCTCTTGACAAAATTTTGTTGAGCGTTTATAATCGTTCTATGTTCGCTTTCGAGTAAAACGCCCGGAAAAGCAGCATAACTTAAAAATTCCCCTCGGGAAAGAAAGGAGCCTTCTTCTCTTTAAACTATTTAGGAAGAAACGATTATGATGGACAACCAACTGAAACAAATCGCCGCACGACTGAAAGAGCTTCGGTCGATTTCGGGCAAGACCGCCAGAGAGGTGGCTTCGATTATTAACCTGCCCGAGGAAACCTATCTCCGCTGCGAAGCGGGCGAATGCGACTTTTCCTTCACCTTTTTACATAACTGCGCCAAGGTCTTCGGGGTGGATATCACTGCCTTAATCACCGGCGAGGAGTCGCGCCTGTCGGGCTTTTCGGTGGTGCGCGCCGGGGAGGGCCTTCCCTTAGAGCGCCGCCGGGGCTTCCGCTACCACCACTTAGCCTCCTATTTCAAGGGACGCATGAGCGAGCCTTTTCTCGTCCACGCCCCCTACAGCGAGGAGGAGAACCAAAGGCCGATCGTCACCGCCTCCCACGAGGGCGAGGAGTTCGACTATATTCTCTCAGGCTCTCTGAAGGTGAAGATCGACGGCCACGAGGAGATCCTCTATCCCGGCGACGCCATCTACTATAACAGTTCAAAGCCCCACGGCATGATCGCCACCGGCGGTGCCGACTGCGATTTTCTTGCCATCGTCACCGACGCTCACGGAAACGCGTTAGCCTATGACGCCGCCCATTCGGGAGAAGAAACCGGCATGACAGCGCCCCGGGGAGAGCGCCGCCCGCTGGTAGCCGACCGCTTTATCGAGACCGAGGAGGACGGCGAGGGCCGCCTTCTCGCCATCGATTTCAAGAACACCGAGCACTTCAATTTTGCCTTCGATATCGTAGACGAAATCGCCAAAAAATCCCCCGACAAATTAGCCCTTCTCCATCTCGACCGGGAGAAAAATGAGCGCCGTTTCACCTTCTCGGATATCAGCCGGCTGACTGGTAAGGCCGCGAACTACCTCGCCTCTTTAGGCATCGAAAAGGGCGACCGGGTCATGCTGGTGCTCAAGCGGCACTGGCAGTTCTGGCCGGTGATTTTGGCCCTGCACAAGCTGGGAGCGGTGGCCATTCCCGCCACCAATCAGCTTCTGAAGAAGGACTTCGTCTACCGCTTTGAGAAAGCG
>CAZGQH010000259.1:0-2957 GCA_964527575.1 uncultured Lachnospiraceae bacterium | reverse complement strand
GGTATAGCCAAGGGTGGGCGTCGCCTTGTAGGTTTCGGCAAATTCGGAGAGGTTCTTTATAACCTTCAACAGCTCTGCACGCAGATAGCAGAGAGCGTCACGATAGAGAATGAGGTCTGCATTATCGGTGACATAACAACTTGTGGCGCCGAGGTGTATGATACCGGCGGCAGAAGGGGCGGCCTTCCCGTACGCATAGACGTGAGCCATCACATCGTGCCGCACTTCCTTTTCACGAGCGGCAACACACGCATAATCGATGTCATCGACATGGGCTTCCAGCTCGGCAATCTGGCTTTCGGTTACCGGAAGTCCGAGCGCATGCTCGGCCTTCGCAAGAGACACCCAAAGGCGGCGCCAGGTGCTGTAACGCGTGTCGCTTGAAAAGAGCTTCAGCATATATTCGGAAGCATAACGCGAGGATAAGGGGGATTCATAGCGGGTTGTCATGATCTTTCTGCTCCTTTACTTTCGGATAATACTGTTGCGCTCGGGCCCGACCGAGATATAGCGAATGGGACAGCCGATTTCCTTTTCAATAAAGGTCACATAATCCCGGGCCGCTTGGGGAAGCTTCTCCCACTCGCGCACCCCGCTGATGTCGCACTTCCACCCCGGAAAATACTCGATCTTGGGCTTTGCCTGCGAAAGGGCTGCGGGGAACGGAAAGCGGTCTGTTTCCTTCCCGTCTAAGAGATATTTTGTGCATACCGGAATCCGATCCATATAGGAAAGCACATCCAGCTTAGTCAGCGCAATTTCGGTTGCCGCCTGCACCTCCACGCCATAGCGGGTCGCCACGATGTCCAGCGGGCCGACGCGGCGGGGTCTTCCGGTTTTCGCGCCGTACTCAAAGCCCGCCTGACGAAGCGCCTCCGCCTCCTCGCCAAACATCTCACACACGAACGGCCCCTCTCCCACGCAGGTGGAATACGCCTTAACCACCCCGACAATGTCGTCGATCTTCGCCGACGGAAGCCCCGACCCGATGGGGGCATAGGCCGCTGTGGTGTTGGAAGAGGTGGTGTAGGGATAGATGCCGTAATCGAGATCGCGAAGCGAGCCGAGCTGCGCTTCAAAGAGAATCTTTTTGCCCTCCTTCTGCGCCTGCTTCAGAAACGCGCCGGTGTCAGAGACATACGGCCTGATTTTGGCGCATGCGCTGTCGAGCCACGCTTCCAGATCCTCCATTGTATAGGGTTTTGCCCCGTAAACCTTTGTCAGCGTCAGGTTCTTCCATTCCAAAAGTTCCGCAAGGTGAGCCTTCAGTTCCACGGAATAAAAGAGCTCTCCGGCCAGAACGGTTTTTTTCTGATATTTATCCGAATAAAAGGGCGCGATTCCCTGCTTGGTGGAGCCGTACTTTTTGTCGGCCAGTCTTGCTTCCTCCAGCGCGTCAAGATCCCGGTGCCAGGGAAGCAGAAGCGAAGCACGGTCGCTGATTTTCAGGTTTTCCGGGGTCAGGGCAACGCCCTTTTCCATCACATCCTGCATTTCGGCCCACAGATTTTCGGGATCAAGCGCCACACCGTTGCCGAGTATGTTGACGGTACCCGTCCGGAATATACCCGAGGGAAGCAGATGAAGAGCGAACTTCCCGTATTCGTTGATGACGGTGTGACCGGCGTTGCCGCCGCCCTGATAGCGGACCACAATGTCGTAATTTTCGGTGAGCAGATCGACCATTCTGCCCTTTCCCTCGTCACCCCAGTTGATTCCCACGATTGCACAGTTTGACATATTGATTTTCCTCCCTCAAAATAAAACTCAGATATGGGCGGTCAATCGCTTCATTACTTCCGCATAAGCGTCCTCAACGCCGCCGAGATCGCGGCGGAAACGGTCCTTATCGAGCTTCTCGCCCGTCTTGGTGTCCCACAGACGGCAGGTATCGGGGCTGATCTCATCGGCAAGAACGATGGTTTTGTCCAAAAGCCGGCCAAATTCCAGCTTGAAGTCGACCAATGTCACCCCGCACTCGCTCCAGAACGCTTTCAGCTGCTCGTTGATGGCAAAGGAATACTTCTTAATGGTTTCGATCTCCCCGGCCGTGGCAAGATGAAGGGCTTTCGCGTGATACTCGTTCAGAAGCGGATCGCCCAGCTCGTCGTTCTTATAAGAAAATTCAATGGTAGGCGAATCGAAAAGGACGCCTTCCTCCACGCCGTATCGCTTGGAAAAAGAGCCTGCGGCAATGTTTCTCACAATGACCTCTAAAGGAACAATCGAAACCTTTTTGACCAGCGTCTCTCTTTCGTTCAGTTCCTTCACATAGTGCGTGGGAATTCCCTCTTTTTCAAGTCTTGCCATCAGAAGATTGCTCATTCGGTTGTTAATAATGCCCTTACCCGCGATGGTTCCCTTTTTGAGTCCGTTAAAGGCCGTCGCCGCATCCTTATAGGATACGATCAAAAGCGCCGGATCCTCGGTGGCAAACACCTTCTTTGCCTTTCCCTCGTAAAGCTGTTCTTTTTTCTCCATGGTAGCTTCTCCTTTGTATTTTCAACATTTTTTACCTTTGCGGGTATATAAGCGACCTCTTCGCCGCTCTTGCGGCTTCTGAAACCAAAAACGGCAAAGGCGCCTTTCTGTTTTACCATTAAGACGCCTTTGCCTTTATCGATATTCGGTTTTCTCTCGAAATGAAAAATGCGGACACTTCGCCCCGACATAAGCCGGAAGACGCCATTGCCCTCACCTCGATTATTATACACTTTTTTTCGTTTTTGTCAATATAATTTCCCGAAAAAAACGAGCTGCGCTCGAAAAAACACAGCTCGTTTTTTTCTTTATATTCCGCTTGCTCCATAGTTGGAGAGGACACGGGCGGAAGGGTCCTTCACATCGCAGCCCTGCCACGACCGGTTCGGCATCCAGAAATCCGCAATCATTTCTGCCTGGCCGGGATAATGGGCTTCAAATATCTCACGGTACAAAAGCGATTGCTTGGTAAAGGG
>CAZGQH010000258.1:0-2959 GCA_964527575.1 uncultured Lachnospiraceae bacterium | reverse complement strand
GGTATCTCGGCTCAATAGATAGAAAGAGCGCGCGCATCTTCCGCAACGCATCAAGCTGTGACGGATGCTTCTTTGCCGACATTGCTACCGGAGAAACTCACATAGGCTCTGACGGAACAAAGCTCTCTTATGTCTCGGACCGTGAATCGGTGGACACTCCTGCGGGCAGATTTGAAGACTGTCAGCTTTGGGAAATCAGACGTTGGACGGACACACAAAAAATCCTGTGCAGAACCTACTACAAGGACGGTGTCGGCATTGTTCGTCAAGACCATATCACCGACGGAACGACCGACACTCATATTCTCAGTAGATATGAGATCAAAGGCGGAAGCGGAATTCTTCCTCTGTTTCCCGGTAACACTTGGGAATATGATGCCGCATACTCTCCCAATGCGATATCATCTGAATTGAGAATTACGGTTTCTTATGCAGATGATGCGCGTATTCTTCTTTCCTATTGGGAGAATACCGAAAGAACCGGTTATGATACGGATTCTTGGCTTGATATGGTACAAGAGATTGCCAATGACTACTATTGCACGAAGAAGGATGGAGAAGAATATATCTGCGATGTAAATCCTGCGATTGAACGCGCAGAGCAACTTGCAGTAACTCCTATGGAAAAAGCGCATACCAAAGCGGCCGCATCGGTGGCAAGGAGAATATTGGCTACGGATACCGTATTCAATCCAGACTGTACTGCCACAGGCCATTGGAATTTCTTTTCGAGAAATTATATTCAGAAGAAGTCCGAATCCCTTTATTTGACCGATTATAATTCTCGATGGAGTTTCGAATGGAAAATCGAAAGCGGCATGGGCGCTGCGGAAGATCCCATTCTTTACAATGATATTTTGGGGATTCTGCAGGATGCGGCAAACGCCATTTGGTCGGATGAATGGCGTGTCGGTGCATCTCCCATCGTAGAGTATACGAAATGGTCCTGCGATTTCAGAACAGAGATCACCTGCGAAGAGGGCGGAAGGGTCGTCACGAAAGCAGGAAGCTTTGAAAACTGCCTGAAGCTCTGCCTCGATATCGGAGGCATGGAGGATGGATGGTCGTATCGCGGTGGCAAGAAAGTTTACTATTTTGCCGATGGAATTGGAATTGTTCGTACCGAAAATGAATATTGTGGTGGAGCGAAAACGGCTGTCTATGAGCTGACATCCTATGAAGGTGTAGGCGAAGGGTATATGCCGATGGCGGATGGTCTTGTGCGCCGATACGATGCGCTTGATCTTACCGATGGCTTTGTCGGTGCAGTCGAGTATTCCTTTGTGGCAGATGATGACGGCGATATTGTTGTATTTGCGGATCGCACGGGTATCCGTGAACTTCCGCCTTCCATTACACAATACAGCGCTATTGAAGCTGAGGTTGTAGAAGATCGTCTGTGGGACGCAGGAAAGCACGAAGAAAGCCGTCTTTGCCACGACGTGAACAATTTTCATCTTCTCTGCCACTTCTTGGGCCGTCCTTCAAGATATTGGGCAGCGCAGGAAAAGGCAGTTGCCTGGAACAAGTATCGTTTGAGGATAATGGAAGACTTGGGCGACGGAACACGCGTGCCCGATGCCTGGCTGGGTCATTATGCAAGCACAAGCTTTCGAACGGCCTGCGCCCTGTTCGGCTGCGGCAAAAAAGAGGAAGGCTATGAGTGGCTGGACAAAGCCTTTGAGGCTTATCCCAAATGGGATAGTATTCCCGACGAAACGGAAATGGATGTGGGAGACCCGCTGATTTACGGCGGTATTAAGGTTGTCAAAGGAAAGGATTTAATAAAGCTTCCCGACGGTACAATAGAACCGATAACCTACGACCATTTGTTTGAGGGCACTTGTTATCTTATGTATTACGGCATGACCGCACCGCGGGGCTGGGAATGGTTCGATCCCGTCCGAAAGGAAGAACGCTTCCGGGACTATATCGACCGGGCAAGAAAGATGATGGAAAAGGAATCCTGACAACACTACAACACTGCCGAGAGCGACCGGAAAGGCCGCTCTCGGCAGTACTTGATTTTATGTCTTGAGGCAGGCAAAGCACGAAATGCAGAATAGAGAATCAGCCGCTGTGCGGAAAAAGGGATTATACCGTTTTTTAGCCTGATACAATATGTGCCGCAATCTTATTGTGACAATTAAGTCGGTTTGTTCTTTTATTTTCCGTGTTTACCGCCGGTCTGCCGGGCGATTATGATTGGCCGGTATTTCTCCACACGCATCTTCAGGCGGTATTTGGTTCGGAGTTCGGCGATGATCTTCATATTCTCCGAGCGGTGGTGGGCGTCGAGCGCCCCCTGGTCTCGCCAGCGATCGATTAAAAGCAGCGTCTCCGGGTCGTTCATGGGAAAAAAGTAATCGTATCGTTCGTTTCCTTCCTGCCGGCGGATATTATCTACGATCCCGCGAGCCAGCATCTCCTCTGCAAATTTTCGGGCGTTTCCGTTTTCGCCGGAATAATAGATGTTTACCGTAAAGCATTCATCGGGGGAATCGGTCATCCTGTTTCTCCTTTTCGATTGGTTTGTTTTTTCTTATTTTGTTCGTTTTTCTTCGGGATAAGACTTTGAAATTTTCTCCAAAGCGAGCAAAGAATCTTGACTTGAAGCGCACTTTATGCTACAATCAATCCATAAGAAATTTGTTGAAATATAAGAAAGGCAGATCTGACTATGGGACTTATCAAGGCAATCACCGGAGCAACAGGCGGCGTTTTGGCCGACCAGTGGAAAGAGTACATATACTGCGATTCGATGGCGGCCGATGTGCTGGTCCGCAAGGGACAGAAGCGCACCTCCCGCCGCTCCTCCAACAAGAAGGGGGAGGAAAACATCATTACCAACGGCTCGGTCGTGGCGGTGAACGAAGGGCAGTGCATGATCATTGTAGATCAGGGCAAGGTCGCGGAGCTCTGCGCTGAGCCGGGCGAGTTTGTTTACGATTCTTCCACC
>CAZGQH010000257.1:0-2960 GCA_964527575.1 uncultured Lachnospiraceae bacterium | reverse complement strand
GGGCACCGGTACGGTTGCCGAAGGCTGGCTCGACCGCGCCGTTGCCTTTTGGGAAAAGAATACGAAATGAGGTTTTCCGGAAAAACAAAAGCGGCAGCATCAGAAGAAATTTGGGATAGCTGCTTTATGCGGCGGACAGCCCTTGCCTTTACGGCACAGGGAGCTGCCCATTACCGTAACAACCGATAAAGAAGAGCCGGCGTCTATCCGCGGATAGGCGCCGGTTCTTTTGATCTTCGACTTTTTTTGAATTTTTAATGGCGGTTGTTTCCGGGACGGTCGAAGGCGGGGTTGTAGAGATAGAAGTTCGATTTGTCCTCGAAGCATTCCTGGGCGATGCGCAAGGAGTCGCCGAAGCGCTGGTAGTGTACGATCTCCCGCTCCCGCAGAAAGCGGATGGGATCCTTCACGTCGGGATCGTCTACGAGGCGCAGAATGTTGTCGTAGGAGAGGCGTGCCTTCTGTTCGGCAGCCAGGTTTTCGTGAATGTCGGCAAAGACATCGCCGGCGACCGCGAAGGTGGCGGCGGAGAAGGGGGTGCCCGAAGCGGCCTGGGGGTAGACGCCGGTGGTGTGATCCACAAAGTAGACATCAAAGCCGCTGCGCTTGATCTCCGCTTCCGAAAGGTTCCGGGTCAGCTGGTAGATGATCGAGGAGACCATCTCGATATGTCCCAGCTCCTCGGTGCCGATGTCGGTGAACATGCCCTTGATCCGGTCAGCCGGCATGGAATAGCGCTGCTGCAGATAGCGGTTGGCGGCGCCGAGCTCGCCGTGAGGTCCGCCGACCTGCGAGATGATGACTTTGGCAAGGGCGGGGTTCGGATTTTTGATCTTCACAGGATATTGCAGTTTCTTTTCATATACCCACATCGCTTAGTTCGCCTCACATTCCCAGGGCCAGGGACCTTTGGTCCAGGCCCATTTGTTGTCGTGTACCCCCGAAGTCATGCGCAGGGGACCGTAGTGTTTTTCATATTCCGCGACAGCGGCGTCGCGGGCCGTCCGGGTGGTTTCGAAGTAGGTGATCGCCTCCTCCTCGCAGGGGTAGGCATTGAGATAGAGCCCGGTCTCAAGAAGGGCGAAATCCAGCGCCCGAATCTGGTTCTGAAGTGTTTTGCAATCCGGCATGAGGAACCTCCGTCAACAGCGGCCGCCGGCAAAGGGCTTATCCAGCTCGGCAAACTGCGTGCCGCGGGAAAGCGCTTTGACGGGGTCGTAGATTTTCCGCCATTTCTGGTAGGGGGAATATACCATGGCGAGGGAGGGCGCATCCTCCAGCGTGGGAATGCGGCAGGCGGTCTCCCTTGCCGGCGCGGTATTCGGAGTCTGTGTCCGGTTTGCCGCCGGGGATACGGGGGATTGCCGGTTGTAGCCGCCGGTGGGGCGGAACCAACCGTTGCGTTGATAATCCATAGGTTGTTATCTTCCTTTTCCGTTTTTTTGGAAGGGGGAGAGCGCCCCTTCGCTACTCAGTCTATGCAAAAAGGAAGGTTTGTTGCCGGTCCCTCTCGGAGGAAAGCGGCGGCCTGCGCCCTTTTTCAGCAAAATATCCGGAAGGAAGACCGAAAAGGACTTGGGCTGCGGTCGATTTCCTCTTGCATTTTAACGGGAGCTATGTTATAATCAACAAGTATCAGATTAACATGGCGTATTGTACGCTTTCCGGCGAAAGCGTACGTTGTGAGCCAAAGCAGCGGTTCGATCCGGTCGTCTGACCGGCGCTGAAAAAGGGTAACCGAGGTATTACACATGACAGAAAAAGAAAATCGAGATATAAAATCCATGACACTGCCGCTTCTTCTTCTGAAGAACGACATGCTGCTGCCCCGCGCCTCTCTGAATCTGGAGACGGGCGAGGAGCGGGTGATCGGAGCCTGTACGGCGGCCAAAGAGGCGGGCGGCATGATCCTGATAGCTCCCGATCTGGGAGAAGATCCCCGCCAGGCACTGCTCGGCCATCGGGTGGTGGTGGGCGAGATTGTCAAGTTTGAGCAGCCGGAGAACGGTACGGTGCGCGTCCGCATTGAGGGCTATGAGCGCTGTGAGGTCATCGCGGTGGTGATGGGACGGCGTTTTCCCACCGCTACGGTGCTCTTTCAGCCCACCCCCTCCGAGGAGAGCGATTCCCCTGAGCTTGAGTATATCCGGCATGAGCTTCTCTCTCTCTTTACCGAGAGTGTGAAGTTTCTTCCCGCCGGGCAGGAGGAGATCGCAAAACGCCTGAAGCGTTGTCTGACGCTGGGGGATGTGGCCGATCTGGCGGCCGGTACGCTGCTTTCCCGTCTGGGCGACAAGCTGGATATTTTAGACGAGACCGATCCTAAGCTGCGGGCGGAGCTTTTGATTTTCAAGCTCCAGCGGGATCTTCGGATTCTGCACGGCGAGCTGGCGGTGCATCGGAAGGTGAAGGAGCGCATCGACGAGAATCAGCGGCAGTACTATCTCAGAGAGCAGCTGAAGGTGCTGCAGGAGGAGCTCGGCGAGGACGAGGGGCAGGACGAGGAGATCGTGGAGTATATGACCCGGATCCTTTCGGCGCATCTGCCCGATGAAGTCGCCGAAAAACTGGTCAAGGAGACCAACAAGCTGGCCAAGATGCCCTATGCCTCCGCCGAAAGCACGGTGCTGCGGGGCTATCTCGACACCTGTCTGGAACTGCCTTGGAACAAGAAGACCAAGGATCGCCTCGAGCTCTCCACGGCGAAGAACATTTTGGACAAGGAGCATTGGGGCCTTACGGAGGTCAAGGAGCGGATCCTTGAATTTCTCGCCGTGGAGAAGCTGACCGACCGGCAGAAGAGCCAGATCCTCTGCTTTGTGGGCGCTCCCGGTGTGGGCAAGACCTCGGTGGCATCCTCCATCGCTCACGCCATGAACCGGAAGTTCGTCCGGGTGGCGCTGGGCGGCGTGCGGGACGAATCGGACATCCGCGGTCACCGCAAGACCTACATCGGCTCT
>CAZGQH010000256.1:0-2962 GCA_964527575.1 uncultured Lachnospiraceae bacterium | reverse complement strand
CTATCGGCAGACGGTTTACCTTCGGCGGTGACACCGGCAAGGATCAGCGGGTCTACTTCTTCAATACCAAGGAGATTGCGGGCAATAAGTACGGTACTGCCAGTCCGGTGCCCTTCCGGGTGGTGGATCGCAACATCGGCCTTGATATCGATATTGAAATTCGCTGTCATGGCGAATACTCCTACCGGATCACCGACCCCATTCTCTTCTATACCAATGTCTGCGGCAATGTGACCGATTCCTACCTCCGTTACAGCATCGACAGCCAGCTGAAGAGCGAGCTTATGACCGCCCTTCAGCCCGCTTTCGCCAAGATCTCCGAAATGGGCATCCGCTATAGTGCGCTGCCCGGTCACACCATGGAGATCGCCGACGCTCTCAACGAGGTTCTCTCAAAGAAGTGGGGTGAGCTGCGGGGTATTCAGGTCTTCTCCTTCGGTGTCAGCTCGGTTACCGCTCCCGAAGAAGACGAGCGCATGATCAAGGAGATGCAGCGCAATGCCGCCTATCGGGATCCCCGGATGGCAGGGGCCACCCTGGTGGGCGCGCAGGCCCAGGCCATGCAGGATGCGGCGAAGAATACCGGTGCAGGCGGCGCCTTCATGGGCTTTGCCGGCATGAATATGGCGATGGGCGCGGGCGGCATGAATGCCCAGGGCTTTTACAACATGGCGCCCCAGACGCCGCCTACTCCCCCGGCACAGCCTGAATCGGGCCCTTCGTCCGACCGCTGGACCTGCGCCTGTGGCACAGAGAACACCGGAAAATTCTGTAAGGACTGCGGCAAGCCGAAGCCCTCGGCGGCCAACTCCTGGAGCTGTTCCTGCGGAACAGAAAATTTCGGCAAGTTCTGCAAGGACTGCGGCAAGCCCAAGCCGGACTCGGCCAAGATCGGCTGGACCTGCGCCTGTGGAGCACTCAATACCGGGAAGTTCTGCGCCGAATGCGGCGCCAAGAGACCGGAGGACGCCTTAAAGTATAAGTGCGACAAGTGTGGCTGGGAGCCGAAGGATCCCACCAAGCCGCCGAAGTTCTGTCCGGAATGCGGCGACCCCTTCGATGAAAACGACAAGGTTTAATCAGCTTAATTGTACGGCAATATAGCCGAATTTTGATCCGATCAGGAGTAAACAATGGATTTTGAGGAAAACCGTGAAGATCTTGAGACAGCGGGCGGCGAAACGGTAGTCAAGACCTTAGAAGAGACCGATAAAAAATGTGGGGCCTGCGGTGGTACGATGGATTTCGATCCCCGAACCGGGATGCTGGTCTGTCCCTACTGCGGCAATATGGTGGAGATTGAGGGGGGCGACCAGCGGGCCGAGGAGCTTTCCTTTTACGACGCCGAGGAGCGGGGAAACTGCAACTGGGGAGCCGAGAAGAAGACGGTTATCTGTAAGAACTGCGGCGCGGAAACGGTCTATGACAGTCTGGAGACGGCGGGAGAGTGCCCCTACTGCGGTTCCAATCAGGTGATGGAGGCAGCGGAGGAGAACACGCTTGCGCCGGGCGGCGTCTGCCCCTTCCGGATCGACAGTCCCGGTGCCGACCAGCTCTTCCGGAACTGGCTCAGGCATCGCTGGTTCTGCCCGGGACCGGTGAAGAAGGACGCGGGGCGTGTGACCTTCAAGGGCATCTATCTGCCCTATTGGACCTTTGACTCCATGACGGATTCCACCTACACGGCTCGCTATGGAATTACGCGCACGGTGGTGGAAGGGAGCGGTAAAAACCGCCGCGTCCGCACTTATGTGAGCTGGTATCGCACCAGCGGAAATTACAGCGAGTTCATCAACGATCGCTTGGTCAAAGGATCTGCCCGGCATGACAACGGCCTTTTATCGAAGGTGGAACCGTTCAATACCGAGGATAACCTGGCCTACCGTCCGGAATTTCTGTCGGGGTTTGCCGCCGAGCGCTACTCGGTGGGATTGAATGATGCCTGGGAGATTGCCCGTGCTTCGATTCAGGCCAGCCTCAATGCGGCGGTGGAGCGGGAGATTCTGCGCCGTCACCACGCCGATCATGTGGACAGTTTAAACGTTCGTACCGTACATCACAACATTACGTATAAATACCTGATGCTGCCGGTCTGGATGTCTCACTTTACTTATAACGATAAGAACTATCCGTTCATGATTAACGGTCAAACCGGCAAGGTGGGAGGAAAGGCACCTATTTCCCCTTGGCGGGTGCTGGCGGCGGTTCTCGGAGGAATCGGCATGGCGGTTCTTCTCTATGTCCTGATCTCGTTTTTGGGCGGATAAGTTCTGAGAGTGATCCCGCTTGAGAAAGATAAACGGATTCCGACAGGGAAATGACCGAAAACAACACGCGGACTGTATAGCAGAGCGATGACGCCGGGATCTGTTTTAAAACAAAAGAAGAGATATGGCGAAATTGCAAAGATCCGTAAAAAACGGACAATAGAAAAAACCTCCTACGGTAGAATAGAAATTATCTGCCATAGGAGGTTTTGCTATGCCAAGAGGACAAAATTAAGAGCGCGGGGAAAAACAGGACGGGAAATCTGTGAAAAATTTGGATTTAGCAAAAAGCAATACGTCTGTTCAATCGTTGACGCCGGTCACAGTATCGCTGCCGAAGGCACGGCTTTCTTCACAGAGCCGGTCTTGGCGTCAGCGGGACAAAATCTGCTGCAGCTGTTCGGCCATATAGTCGGCAAGGGCCTGATAACCCCTCTCGCTCATATGCAGGCCATCGTTGGGCTGATATATGTTTTCCATATCTTCCGTGATGGGGCCCAGATCCTGAGTATCAATGAGAGGATATCCCTTTGCCTTGGCAATGGCACGCACGGTTTCGGCAGCTTCCTTCAAGCCGCGGAGAGTAGAGGAAGCTACCGAAGGCTTGATTGCGCTGGCATGAGGCGGCGTGACCAACACAACCACAGCGCCTTCCTTTTTATCCCGTTCCAGAAGCTGCAAAAGCTCCATATAGG
>CAZGQH010000255.1:0-2969 GCA_964527575.1 uncultured Lachnospiraceae bacterium | reverse complement strand
AAGATCGTCAGCCTTACGGTAAACGGGGAAGCGGTCGCGATTTTGTCCGAGGACGAGGATTTTGTCTATCTCGAAGGACTGACCGAGGGCAGCTACTCCTTTGTCGTGACCTACGAGGGAGAGACGCCTGCCTATACCGAGCTGCCCTATGTGTATCCGGTCGAATTTGTCGGGGTGGACAGGGAAACCCGCGGCAATTGGGGCGGCGTATACGGCTCGGAGGGATATCTCCTTTTCGGAGAAAATATGGTCAGTCAGCTTCCCGACTATGTTGAGGAGGTTCGTCTGCTGGAAGCGCAGGTGCATCAGTGGGAGAACGATACAAAGGATCCCCGGGCACTGGCGAGCAATCCCTTCAATCTGGGAAAACGGGCGCTCGGAACTCTGTATTCCCGGAATTATTCCCCCACTTTTGCGCTGGATATTCTTCTGTCCGAGAAGAGAGAATATACCGTGGCTCTCTATTTTGCCAATTATGATGTTGACAGCACCGTGCGTCAGGTGGCAGTGCAGATGTTCGATGCCGATACGCTGAATATCGTGGCTCCCATTCAGGTTCTGCGCGATTATACGGGAGGCGCCTATCTCATCTACCGTTACGATAATTCGGCCCGCTTCCGTGTGGATCAGATCCGCGGGGACAGTGCCACGCTGAGCGCCCTCTTCTTCGGGGAGGGATGCTATCCCATTGGCGACATGCAGCTGAGCGAGACGCTGGACAATTACAGCAATCGCATTTCCTATTTCGGGGACGGCTGGGAGCATACCTCCTTTAACGGCTGTTACTCGAATACTTTCAGCCACAACAGCCGGGCGGGATCTTACGCCGAGCTTACCTTCGAGGGAAGCGGCGTGACGCTGCTCTCCAGCCTAGAGTTCAATCGCGGCGTGGCCGAAATTCTGATTGACGGGAAATCCTTCGGAAAGGTGGATCTTTATGCGCCGCGGAATGCCACAAGACGGCAGGTGGAGGTCTTCAAGGCTGACGGCCTGACCCCGGGAAGACATACCATACGGGTGGTGACCACCGGGGAGAAAAACGAAGCGGCGGAAGGAACCTATGTCGAGATTGACGCTTTTGTGATTCGGAACACCGTCTCGGCCGCCTCCTTTATCGCAGAAAATCTGACCGTTCTGCCGCTTTCCCCCGGGGACAGCACGATTCGTCTTCCCGTTGTTCCCGGCGAGGTGGAGATTGTCCTGACTGCCTCCGACCATCCCGAGGTCATCTCGCCCGACGGGACGGTCCGGCCGCTTTCCTCTGCCGCCGAGGTTGTTCTGACCTTCACCGTGCGGGCAGACGGCAAGGAGGCAACGGCAGTGATTCCGGTCACGGTTCCCGCGTATCTTCCTACCTTTAGCGACGGAAGCATCGTAGAGGCCGGAGAGGCCGACACCTACACCCTCTCTTCTCCGGATTTTTCCGCCTTTGTTTCCTCACGCCGGGCGAAAGACGGTGTGTGTGATCTGCGGTTCGTTCTGGCGGCGGATTTGGATAGTCTCGCTGCTTGCGAGTCGCTCTATATGACGGTTACCTTCGAGGACGGGTTGGGAAAGGCGGTAAAGAGCCTGACTAAAAATGTGGAGACCGAACTCCTCTTTTATGCAAAGGTGCTGGCCGGCGGCCATACATATAGGGCAGAGGAGGGTTCTGCGCTCTTCGGGTTGATTATTACCGATGTGCCGGACGGGGTATGGCAGAGAGTACGAGTCACCCTTTCAACGGCGGAAGATTCTTCTTCGGCCTTTATGGGCGGTATTCTTACGGCGGAAGCGCTTCTGGCCTGACGCAGCGTTTCATCCGTCTTTTTGCCCGAAAACCGATAAAAATAGCCCGATCCACCCGGCATTTGCCGGGTGGATCGGGCTTTCTTTGTTATTTCTTTTCAGCGTTCTGATCTTGGTTCCGGATGTCTACCCGGCGGATCTTGCCGCTGATGGTCTTGGGAAGCTCCTCCACAAATTCCACGACCCGGGGGTACTTGTAGGGGGCGGTGTGGGTCTTGACATAGGTCTGTACTTCTTTGACGAGGGCTTCGTCACAGACCGTCCCCTTGACCGGTACAATGGTGGCCTTGACTACCTGACCGCGAACCGGGTCGGGAGCGCCGGTGACCGCCACTTCGAGAACGAAGGGCAGTTCCATAATGACGCTTTCGATTTCGAAAGGCCCGATGCGGTAGCCCGAGGACTTGATAAGGTCGTCGGTGCGTCCCACATACCAGAAGAAACCGTCCTCATCCCGCCAGGCGGTGTCGCCGGTGTGATAGAGGCCGTCATGCCAGGCGGCGTCGGTGGCCTCCCGGTTGACTTTATCGGGGGCGTTGTTGTCGTAATAGCCCTTGAAGAGGCCTACCGGCACCTTTTTGTCGGTGCGGATGACGATCTCGCCTACCTCGCCCACCTTGCAGGGACGGGTCGCGCCGGTCTCATCGGTGGTGACCAGATCTACATCGTAGAGAGGGGAGGGCGTGCCCATGGAGCCGACTTTGGGTGTCGTGCCGGCAAGATTGCCGATGGCCATGGTGGTCTCGGTCTGTCCGAAGGACTCCATCAACGAAAGGCCGGTGTATTCCTTGAATTTGTTAAAGACCTCGGGGTTCAGCGCCTCGCCGGCGATGGTGGCGTGCTTTAAGGAGGAGAGGTCGTATTTCGCAAGGTCGGCCTTGATGAAGAAGCGGTACATGGTGGGGGGAGCGCAGAAGGTGGTGATGTTATACTTCTGGAAGAGGGGCAGGATGTCGGCGGCGTCAAAGCGGTCGAAGTCATAGGCGAAGACCGCCGATTCCGCCAGCCATTGGCCGTAGAGCTTGCCCCACATGAACTTGCCCCAGCCCGAATCGGAGATGGTGAAGTGTAAACCGTCCGGCTCCACCGCATGCCAGTACTTGGCGGTGATGAAATGGCCGAGGGGATAGGTGGCGGAGTGCGCCACGATCTTGGGGTAACCGGTGGTGCCGGAGGAGAAG